>CALPSK010000001.1 GCA_943326215.1 Sediminibacterium ginsengisoli
ACAGGTAAGTAACTAGGTTTAGACCCCTCTGTTTTTTTACTAGCAGCCTTTTCTGGATCTATCCAGCTTTTACTACTTCCACCCTGCATTCTATCATAGGCCGATCCCCATCCACTAGATTGATTTCTTGCCCCACCGCCAGAACTGCTTTTATCAATTTGGTCTTCTGGCATTTCATCTATAAAACGGCTAGGATCGTTTTGTACTAATTGACCATATCTATATCGCGTGTTGGCATAGGTTAACCATAAATGTTTTTTAGCTCTCGTAACCGCGACATAAAATAATCTTCTTTCTTCTTCTAATTCTTCTCTGGTATTCACACTCATTCCACTGGGGAATAAAGACTCTTCTAATCCTACTAAAAACACGCAAGCAAACTCTAAACCCTTGGCTGCATGCACAGTCATTAATTTCACCGTATCCTCATTGCCGTTATCATTATCGGCATCGGTGATTAAAGTAATTTGTTGTAAGTAAGAACCTAAACTTTTATCACCCAATTCACCATCGTCATTGCTTGGGCTTTCGGTCCACTCTTTAATAGAGTTTAATAATTCTTGAATGTTTTCATAACGCGCTAAACCTTCGGTAGACTTATCATTAAATAATTCCTTCACTAAATTAGTGTGCTTACCCACTTGAACGGCTACATCATAAGCATTATGTTTAGTGAGTTGATTTTGAAAATACTTAATCATGGTCACAAATTCTTCAATAGCGGTGAGTGTGCCAGCTTTAAATCCAAAGCCTTTCGCTTTTTCTAGTACTTCAAAAAAAGTAATATTTTGTTCACCTGCTATCACCAAACATTTTTCCATGGTGGTTTTTCCAATACCTCTTGCAGGATAATTAATAATTCTTTTAAGTCCTTCTTCATCCTTGGTATTGGCAATAATTCTTAGATAAGCGATATAATCTTTTACCTCTTTTCTTTGATAGAAGCTAAGCCCACCATAGATCTTATAAGCAATGCCCGTTCTTCTTAAGCTTTCCTCGAAGGATCTACTTTGTGCATTCGTTCTATATAAAATAGCAAAGTCTTTATTATAAAAATGATTTCTTAATTTATTTTCTTGAATGGCATCGGCTACAAATTTACCTTCATCATTATCGGTCATAGTGCGCACTAGCTTAATTTTATCGCCCGCTTCGTTTTCAGTCCATAACTCTTTAGGAATTTGTCCGACATTATTTTTAATAACATGATTCGCAACGCCAATAATGGACTGACTACTTCTATAATTTTGTTCCAGCTTCACTAGCTTCACATCGTCGTAATCTTTTTGGAACTGTAAAATATTTTCAATGGTCGCACCGCGGAAACTATAAATACTTTGTGCGTCATCTCCCACCACGCATAAATTTTCATGCACGGCTGCTAGTAATTTGGCAATTTGATATTGTACGGGATTGGTATCCTGATACTCATCAATTAAAATATATTTAAACTTATGTTGGTACTTGTGTAAGACTTCTGGAAAATTTTGTAATAGCTCATGCATTTTAAAAAGCAAATCATCAAAGTCCATTGCCCCATTTTTAAAACAACGTGCTGCATAGCTAGCATATATATCTGCAATGGCAGGTCGGTTCGACCTTGCATCTTCCTGCTTTAAAAAAGTATCCATTGCGTATTCAGCTGGGCCTACTAATGCATTCTTTGCACCAGTGATACGATTATGTACAATATTGGGTTTATATAATTTATCATCTAAACCCATATCGTTCACTACTGCTTTTATCACAGAGCGTGAATCATCGGTATCATAAATGGTAAAACTTTTCGGATAACCTAACTTATCTGCCTCAGCCCTTAGTATTCTTGCAAAGACACTGTGAAAAGTACCAATATATAAATTACGCGCATCTGTATTGCCTAGCGCTTTTTCAACACGTTCTTTCATCTCGGCTGCTGCCTTATTGGTAAAAGTGAGCGCCAATATATTAAAAGAATCCACTCCACTGTGCATTAGATGCGCCACACGGGTGGTTAAAACCTTTGTTTTACCACTACCCGCTCCAGCAATAATCATTAAGGGGCCTTTAATATGTAATACCGCCTCTAATTGCTTTTCGTTCAAACCATTTAAATACGCATCTTGCATGCAGCGAAGATACGGGCAAGAACTTTCATTCTACTAAGAGGTGGAAAACTAAAAATGAAAACTTTCTATAAAAATAAACCCCTCCCGAATGAACGGGAAGGGTTTATACTATTTTAAAACTGAGAAAAGAAATTACTTCTTCTCTAACAATTGAAAGAATTGATCTAATTGAGGAAGGATTACAATTCTTGTTCTACGATTTCTTGCTCTATTTTCTGAGGTATTATTTTCAGCAACAGGCATGTATTCACTTCTACCAGCCGCTGTCATACGCTTAGGATCGATACCATAAGTGTCTTCTAATAGACGAACAATAGTAGTAGCTCTTTTCACACTTAAGTCCCAGTTGTCTTCCATTAAACTACCACCGCTAATTAATTGCTTAGAATCGGTATGGCCTTCTACCATAAACTCAATAGCAGGTTGCGCAGCCAATACCTTTGCTACTTTACCTAAAACTACTTTTGCTTTATCAGTAATGTTGAAGCTTCCACTTTTAAATAATAATTTATCAGAAATGTCAACGTATACAACACCTTTATCTACTTTCACATTGATATCTCCGTCGCTTAAATCGCCAATCGCACCTTTCAAATTCATCACCAAGTTCATGTTGATAGAATCTTTGCGGGCCATTGAACTTTGTAAACCTTGGATATATAAATCCTTAGCGCCAATATTGTCTAATGACTTTTTAATACTTTCTGCTTGTGCACCAGTCACCACAGACATATCTTTTAATTGACTTAAAACAACATTGTTATTTGATTTTAAGAAATCGACTTGTTTGTTTAATTCGTCAATAGTGCTTTGTAATGATTTTGTTCTATCAGAAGCTCTTTCGGCATCTGTCTTACTTTTAGTGATGGCATCTTGTGCATCACGGTATTTACCTTGTAAATCTGCATACGCTCCATTCAACTGGCCGTATTTAGCTTCTGCATCTTGCAATTTCTTTGGACTTACGCAAGAGTAAGCACCAATGCTTAGAATGGCAAGCGCTAAAAAAATTTTACTTTTCATACTGTATCTGTTTTATTAAAAAATGAATATATATAGGTCTAGGACAAAAATACTAATATAGTTTATACCGAAAAACAATATTTTGTTAAACAAAGGACTAATTTTCCAAGTCCTCGGTGATTCCATATTCAGGGATATAGCCCTTAAACTGCTTGAAAAACTGCACTATTTTGTATTTATCCGCTTTTTCGTCGGCTGAAGCAAAAAAAGGCTCTGCAAAAACCACCCTTCTTTGAGCAAAATCAAAACCCACCGTCACAATCGGGATATGAGCATTTTTGGCAATATGATAAAAGCCAGACCTAAGCTTTGTGACCTTTTTTCGGGTTCCTTCTGGAGAAAGGGCTAAATGAAAACGCTCTTTTTTATTAAATATTTCCACGACCTGGTCTACCATATTATGCTTCTGCTGCCTGTCCACTGGGTAGGCGCCCAAATAACGTAAAAGCCAACCCAAGGGTGGCCAAAAAAGTTCGCTTTTGCCTAAAAAATGTACAAATTCAAAATGCATTTTTTTACGAACAGCGATTCCTATAAAAAAATCAACCCAATGTGTATGAGGTGCTACTATCATAATAGACTTAGGTAATTCAAAATGAAATTTACCTTCAATTCTCCAACCTCTAATGTTGAACAGCCACCAAGCAAGTAATTGTTGCATAATTTATAAAATTGAAGATAACCAAAAAACTTAAATAATAAATGATGATAGGCATCATTCACTTAGCTTTTCTAATAAATGGGCATTATGATTTGGATCGACCATTTCAGACAAAACGGGAATTAATTCTACTTTAGGGAGCACTTGGTTTTGTGCATTTTTTTCATACCACTTGTCATAGTACTTCAACAAAATAGAAAAAGCTTCTTTTAATTCGCCTTGTTTAATATGCTCAACAGCGTTTTTAGTTTCTAAGCCCCCTAATCTTTTTTGAATTCTTTCCGTGGCCTCTATTAAACTTTGCTGATCAAATTTTCCATAACCCTCTAGAATAAATAAAAGCCTTTGTTCAAAAGGAATGGTCATAAAATAACAAGTACTGTTTCGCATTAAATGAAATAAAGGGGTAGGAATTAATACCGTTCCAATTCTTTGACTTTCATCTTCTATCCAAATAGTTTTTTTATTTTTATTGACTTCCCATAATTTTTTAGCTAAAATGTTTTCAAACATTTCTTGACTAGGTTGTGGTAATTGTCCAATGGCGCCAAAGGCAGAACCTTTATGATGCGCTAGTCCTTCTAAATCAATTACTGAATAATTTTTTTCTTGCAAAGCATGTAAAATTTCTGTTTTACCAGAACCTGTATAACCTCCCACCACTTTTAGCGAATAGGGAATAGTAAATTGCTCCAGCACCCAATTTCTATAAGCCTTGTAACCCCCTGTTAATTGTACTACTTTATATCCATACAAATCTAATAGCCAGGCCACTGCAGCACTGCGCATGCCTCCTCTCCAACAATGAACATATATAGTGGGCTTGGTTAAACTCTTTTCTTTTTGAGCAGCAGCTATCCAGCTTTCAACGGTTTCAATCATGGGCAGCATCTTATTTCCAAAAAGCGGAAGCCCTGCTTTAATAGCCGCCTCTCTACTTTGTTTTTTATAAGTAGTTCCAATCATTGCACGCTCATCATTATCAAATAAGGGAAGATTAAGCGCGTCTGGAATATGCGCATGTTCATATTCTGCAGGACTTCTTACATCAATAATAATGCTTGAAAGAAAGCTTGAACCAATGCTTGATCCTGCTTCCATTATAAAATCCCCCATATTTATTTTTTGAACTGCCATAATTATAAAGTTAACTTCTTTATGGCAGCTTCAAGCGCCTCTATGGAAAAAGCTTTAAAGGGAGCTTGTTTAAAATTAAAATCTTTCGCTTCTTCTAATGCAATATTTAATTTAAAATTTTCTTGTGCATAGCAAAGGGCCCAATTTTTTTCTTCCCATAATTTTCCCAAATACATTTGTTCTGTTTGCCCAGGGGTTGGAATAAAAATTAATTTTTTTTCAAAAGGAATTAATTCCATTAAAGTGGTATAGCCGCCTCTGCAAATAATATATTCAGCACGTTTAATTTCCCTCACTAATTCAGGTGCTGCTAAATGTGCATATAGTTTTGCATTTTTATTTTCTTTTATTAATTTATTGGGCTGGTCTTTAGAAGGAGTGCCTGCAATGACTATAAAAGGAATATCTAAATTATTGCCCGCTTTCCATAATAAATTTTCAAGTAAGGTTCTTTGTGGCTCTGGTCCAGAAACAATACCTAAAAAAACGATTCTATTATTATTGTTATCTGAACTGCTATCATTAGATATAGTATGCTTAATACTATCAA
Source organism: Sediminibacterium ginsengisoli (assembly GCA_943326215.1). GTDB lineage: Bacteria > Bacteroidota > Bacteroidia > Chitinophagales > Chitinophagaceae > Sediminibacterium > Sediminibacterium ginsengisoli_D. The sequence continues at coordinate 5,480 of CALPSK010000001.1, forward strand.
TAGGCGTGTCAATAAGCCTAGACAAGCAACCCATATACCATAAAGGAATACTAGGTTTATGTATTGGGTTGGATAAGATGCCCGATAAATTATCGCTGCCTTCTATATCTGGAATCCAACAAGCGGTAAAACGTTTAAGCCATGCATATTGTATTTTTTGAAATAAACGCGTAGCTAGTTCAAAATGCATTTGTAAATTTAATTGATGGGTAATAAATACAGAGGGCAACGACTTGTGGTAAAACCCAAAACGATTATCGGAAACAATCAAATCAAATTTATATTGCGCCTGCGCTTTTTGTAACCACCTGTATTCATATATAATACTATATATAATTTGAGGAACTTGAAACAGCAAAACAAGGGGTAGATTAAAACCCCATTTAGCATATCGAATGCGGTAGCCTCTTAAATGTAAAAAATGCGCTGTAGGAAGGGCTTCTCTTAAAATGGCTTCGTGATAACCTTCTGTTGCAATATATACTTGATATCCTAATTTTTCAAAAGCCTTAATGAGTGTAATGCACCTAGTGGCATGGCCAAGGCCCCAATCAATAGGAGAAATACAAATAGAAGGTCTTTTCATAAAACACTAATTTAGTCAATATTATACATGTTTAAAATGTAAATTTGAGATACCATTAAAAAAGATAAATATGCCCTTACTGTCCAAAGATAAATCCATTGCGCTTTATGCAGCCCTTGTATCTTTTGGTACTTATGTATTTATTTTTGGCTTTAGAAAATCATTTACGGTATGCACATTTGATGGATTAACCTTTGGCCCCATAGCTTATAAAACGGCACTAGTCATTAGCCAAATGCTGGGCTATATGTTGGCTAAATTTTATGGTATTAAATTTATTTCAGGGCTTCAAAAAGTAAATAGGTATAAAATTATTTTTTTATTAACGGGCATTTCTTGGATGGCTTGGTTATTGTTTGCTATTGTGCCTGCACCTTATAATGTAGTATTCTTATTTTTAAATGGATTTCCTTTAGGTATGTTATGGGGCGTTGTATTCTCTTATGTAGAAGGACGTAAGAGTACCGATTTTATTGGCGCAGCGCTTGCCGTAAGTTTTATTTTTTCATCGGGCTGGGTAAAGTCAGTAGGGGCTTGGTTAATGTCTCAATATCATATTACTGAATTTTGGGTTCCATTTTGTACAGGATTGGTTTTTGCCATACCTCTTATTATATGTGTCTATGGTTTAGAAAAAGTACCGCCCCCTTCCGAGGAGGATGAACTACTTAGAACCAAACGAATTCCCATGACAGGCGTGGAGCGTAAGTTTTTACTAAAACAATATTTACCAGGCATTATTGCCTTTGTATCTATTTATTTATTCGCTACTATTTTTAGAGATATACGAGATAATTTTTCTGCTGATATGTGGAAGGAGATGGGCTTTGGTTCAAGACCTGCTATTTTTACGCAAACCGAAATTCCCATTACTATTTTTATTTTAATTATTATGGGAGCGGTGGTGCTCATTAAAAATAGTTTCAAAGCATTAATGGTAGCCCATGTATTTATTTTAGTAGGTTTTATAATTGCAGGTGTTTCTACATATTATTTTTCACATCAACTATTAGATCCTTTTTGGTGGATGATATGGGTAGGACTAGGTTTATACTTAGTGTACATTCCTTTTAATTCTATTTTCTTTGATCGACTCATTGCTGCCTTCTCTATGAAAGGCAATGCAGGCTTCTTTATTTATGTAGCTGATTCAGTAGGCTATGTAGGAAGTGTGAGTGTGATGCTCGCCAAAGAAGGGATGAGCTTACAAATAAAATGGACGCAGTTTTTTTCACAGAGCGTAATGATACTTTCTTTTGTAGGTGTATTTATTACTCTTTATGCGATGTATTATTTTACGAAAAAACATAAAGCAAGTTTAGCGCTTGCTGCTGCCTAAATAAGTTTTCTTATTTAAGATTTATTTTTTTCTAAACTTAAGACTACCCCATTAATGCAATAACGTAATCCTGTGGGCGGGGGACCATCTTCAAATACATGTCCTAAATGTGCCTTACATTTTCCGCATTCAACCTCGGTACGACTCATACCAAGTGAGTTATCGGGTAAATATATAATGGATCCTTTGGTGATAGGTTCAAAAAAACTAGGCCAGCCACAACCACTTTCAAACTTGGCCGTACTTTTAAATAAGGGATTACCGCAGGCAGCACAATGAAAAGTGCCCACTTCCTTGCTGGTTTCAAAGGCACTAGTAAAAGGTCTTTCAGTGCCCTTTTGTCTTGCAATCTGATATACTTCTGGAGACAATACTTGTTTCCAAACACTATCCGGGAGCACTAGCTTCTCTTTACTGGTAGTTGAATAGTACTTGTTTTCGCTTGCTGACATAGGAACTTTTTTTAATGGGTTATTATTGGGCGACTGAGAGCAGGCCCCCGTGCTTAATAGTAGTAAACAAAAGATGATTTTATACATAGCGCTTATTTCAATGTTAAAAATACTAACAACTATTCATCTATTTTGTTTAGATACTTATAAATTTTTAGCAATATCGAAATTTTCACAATTAAGATTTAAGTCAATTTTGTATCTTTGAACTCAACCCTAGACTATGTTTAATTTAATCTTATTTGGCCCTCCGGGCAGCGGCAAAGGAACTCAAAGTGAAAATATCATTGAATCTTTTGGCTTACAACACCTTAGCACTGGAAATTTATTAAGAACAGAAATGGGGAATCAAACCGTTTTAGGTATGGAAGCCAAGCGCTATATGGATGCGGGTCAACTGGTACCAGATGCGGTAGTGATTGGTATGGTAGGAAATTTTATGGATGCGCACCCCGATGCCAAAGGATTTTTATTTGATGGTTTTCCACGTACCACCGCTCAGTGTATTGCTTTAGATGCTTTACTAAAAGAAAAAAATAATGAGATTAATGTGGTGCTTGCATTAGAAGTGAGTGAAGAGGAATTAGTAAAAAGATTATTAGGCCGTGGTTTAACATCGGGAAGAAGCGATGATACCAACGAAACTATTATACGCGCTAGAATTCAAGAGTATCATGATAAAACGACTGCGGTTGCTACTTACTATGCACAGTTTAATAAAGTAGTAGGCATAACAGGAGAAGGAACTGTAGAAACTATTTATGCCGATTTAAAAAAAGAAATTGATGCTAGAATTTAATTAGTAAAATAATCTAGTATAAAAAAAGGAGTCCCAATTTATCGGGACTCCTTTTTTATTATATACAAATATTTTATTAATACAATCTATACAAATTATATTTAGTTTATTAAATATTCAAACCACCGCAAGCGCTAATGACTTGTCCTGTGATATAGCTACTTAAATCACTTGCTAAAAATAAAGTAGTATTCGCAATTTCTTCTGCTTTACCAAAACGTCCCAAAGGAATTTTATCTAAGAAAGCTTTTCCAGCATCTCCTTCGTTTAAATAATGCGTCATATCGGTTTCTACAAATCCAGGCGCAATGGCATTGCATCTTATATTACGACTGCCTATTTCTAAAGCAATAGACTTTGTAAATCCAATGATACCCGCCTTGCTAGCTGCATAACTACTTTGTCCTGCATTGCCACGAATACCAATAATTGAACTCATATTAATAATACTACCGCTCTTTGCTTTCATCATAGGGCGTATCACTTGCTTAGTCATATTGTATACGCTTTTCAAATTCGTATTCATTACATCATCCCATTGTTCCGGGGTCATGCGTAATAATAAATTATCTTTTGAAATGCCTGCATTGTTCACACAAATATCTACTGTACCAAATGCTGCTACTACATCATTCACGAAACTTTCACAGGCTGCAAAATCGGCTGCATTGGCTTGATAGGCTTTTGCTTTCACACCTAATTTTTCTATTTCAGTCACTAGCTGGTTTGCCTTCTCTGTACTGCTATCGCTCACATAAGTGAATGCGATATGGGCGCCCTGTTCTGCTAATTTTAAAGCAATGGCTGCACCAATACCTCTAGCGGCTCCAGTTACAATGGCTACTTTTCCTGTTAATAGTTTCATTATTTTTTATTTTTAATAAACCAATAAGTATGCATGAGTATAATACTAGCATTCACAAATATAATAGGATTATCCTGTTTTAAAAAACCATAGCTAATCCAAAGAATACTACCGGACATATTAACCATCCTTAATTTTCTTTGATCTTGTATTCCAAATGAACATACTACAACAGCAGTTGCTATCCATCCTAAGGTATCAATCATTGTATTTATTTTATTATCCAGCTTGGTGAATCAATTTCAATTCTTCTACAAATTTACGCTCATTCGATAGTCTTGGTACTTTATGTTGTCCCCCTAGTTTTCCTTTTTGTTTCAACCATTCATGAAAACAACCTGCTTTCACTGCTGTTATTTGCGGAAGGCCTAGGGCTATATTTTTATGTCTCTTCGCCTCATAGTCACTATTGGCTGCTTGTAAATTTTTATCTAATAAATGGGTAAAGGCTTCTAGGTCTTTAGGGTTTTCATCAAATTCAATTAACCATTCATGGGCACCTGTATTTTGATCCGACATATAAATAGGTGCTGCTGTATATTCTTTAATACTAAGGCCCATCGCAGAGCAGGTTTCACTAATAGCTTTATCGCTATTGTCTGCAATAAGCTCTTCCCCGAATGCATTGATATATTGTTTTAATCTTCCACTTACTTTAATACGGAAAGGACTTGTACTTACAAATTGAATAGTGTCTCCTACTAAATAACGCCAGAGTCCTCCATTGGTGCTAATCACTATCGCATAATTTTTTCCTACCACTACTTTATTTAATCCATAAGTAATAGGATGTGGTTTGCCATATTCCTCCACTGGCATGAACTCATAAAATATACCATGATGTAAATAGAGTAACATGCCTTCTTCGTTAATTCTATCTTGCGCCGCAAAAAAACCTTCACTGGCATTGTATATTTCTATATAATTACAATTGGGTCCAATGACTTTTTTAAATTGTTCTTTATAAGGCGTGAAAGAAACACCCCCGTGAATATATAATTCAAAATTGGGCCAAACTTCTTTTATGTTTGCCTTTCCCGTAATGTCTAAAATTCTTTTTAGTAAAACCAAGGTCCATGTAGGCACACCCGCAATAGAAGTGACGTTTTCTTCAATGGTGCTTTGTGCTAAACTTTCAATTTTGCTTTCCCATTCATCCATTAAGGCAATGGATAATTCGGGTGTACGAATAAAGCCTGCCCAGAAAGGAGAATTTTCTAATAAGACCGCACTTAAATCACCAAATTGAATATCATCTTTAATAGGATGCACTTGATGACTTCCTCCAATGACTAGTGACTTGCCTGTAAGTAAATCACTATCGGGTAGTACATGATAATAACTAGTAAGTACATCTTTGGCTGCTTGAAAATGATTATCCTCAATACTTTCTTTAGTCAGTGGAATAAATTTACTTTTATCACTGGTGGTGCCGCTACTCTTTGCAAACCACTGTACGGGCGTGTTCCAGAGTATACCCTCTTCTGCTTCTAATATTTGTTCTATATAGGGTTTGAGGTCTTCGTATTCGTGAATAGGAACAGTGGCTTTAAATTTACGAATATTAAATATCTCTGCAAACTGATATTTTAAACCAAACTGTGTATACTGACCATGTGTAATTAAATCTTGTAAGACTTCTCTTTGTGCTGAAATGGGATCATTCACCCAATGTTCAATTTGCCCGTAACGAAGGCGCGCTAATCTTGATAATGCCGGGCTAAATATTTTCATTACTTACTTATCTTGCTTTCTGGCCCATTTCAATGATCCAGTCTTTGCGTTTTAATTCAAAGTTGGTGCCTAAGTATAAACGACGCACTTGATCATCCTCTGCTAATTCTTCTGCAGTGCCATGTTTAAATATTTTTCCTTCAATTAATAAATAAGCTCTATCACAAATAGAAAGCGTTTCATTTACATTATGATCTGTAATTAAAATACCAATGTCTTTTAATTTTAATCTAGCCACTACCGACTGAATATCTTCTACTGCAATCGGATCCACTCCCGCAAAGGGTTCATCTAATAAAATAAATTTAGGATCTACGGCAAGCGCTCTGGCAATTTCAGTTCTTCTTCTTTCTCCTCCACTTAAACTATCACCATTATTATTACGCACTTGATGCAAATTAAATTCATCTAATAGACTCTCTAATTTAAATTCTCTTTCGCCTTTAGTGAGTTTGGTCATTTCTAAAACAGCCATAATATTATCTGCCACCGTTAACTTTCTAAACACACTGGCTTCCTGTGGTAAATAACCTAGGCCCATTTGTGCTCTTTTATACATAGGTAGCTTAGTAATATCTTCATCATTTAAGAATACACGACCTTCATCGGGGGCTATTAAACCTACCACCATATAGAAAGTGGTGGTCTTGCCTGCACCATTGGGTCCCAATAAGCCCACAATCTCTCCTTGTTTCACAGAAATGCTTACTTGGTCCACAACTTTGCGGCCCTTGTATTGCTTAATTAGTTTATCGGTATGTATGGCAAGTATCACAATAGAAATTTACACAAAAATAAGGGTAAATAGGGCTTTTCGACCTATAGCTTAATAATATTATATATTTTTGCATCATAGCGTCTTGCGTTAGGTTTCTATTTAGAAACAACCCAAACACTAGTAAAGCAAATTGAATATGAAGGTTACGGAACATTTGGCGAAAGCCAAGGACACATTAGTGTCGTTTGAGGTACTACCTCCTCTAAAAGGTAAAACCATTTCTTATATATATGAACATTTGGATCCCCTAATGGAATTTAAGCCATCGTGGATAAATGTAACCTATCACCGTAGTGAGACTGTCACCAGAAAAAGAGAAGACGGTACAGAGGAAAAAATAGATGTGCGTAAACGACCCGGCACGGTAGGTATTTGTGCGGCCATAATGAATCACTATAATGTAGATGCAGTGCCCCATATTATTTGTGGTGGTTTTTCAAAAAGAGAAACAGAAGACGCCTTAATTGATTTACAATTTTTAGGTATTGATAATTTACTAGTTTTAAGAGGAGACGCTGAAAAAAATCAAAAAACATTTGTTCCAGAACCCAATGGTAATAAGCAGGCTATTGAATTATTAGAGCAAGTAGTGGGATTGAATAAGGGAGAATATTTAGATAAAGATATAGTGAACGGCAGCAAGACTAATTTTTGCATGGGCGTGTCGGGTTATCCTGAAAAACATTTTGAAGCGCCTTCTATGGAATTTGATTTACAAAGAGCAAAAGATAAAGTAGATGCAGGTGCTGAATATATTATGACACAAATGTTTTTTGACAACAAAAAATATTTTGACTATGTAGATGCTTGTAGAAGCATTGGTATTACAGTGCCTATTATTCCAGGACTGAAGCCTATTACCAATAAAAAGCAGTTAACTATTTTACCGAATATTTTTTATGTAGATATTCCTTCGGATTTAAGAAACGCAATGCTAGCAGCCAGCACCGACGAAGCTTGTGAGCAAGTAGGCACCGAGTGGTTAATTGCACAAAGTAAGGAGCTGAAAGCCAGCGGTGTACCCGTTTTACATTACTATACCTTGGGCAAGCCGAAGGTGGTTAAAGATGTAGTGGCCGCTGTATTTTAGTAATTAATTTTTAGGCGCCGATTTATTAATCGCGTTTTGTAAAAAATCGTTGAACTGTTCTAAGCTTAAATTTTTAGCCAGAATTTTCTTATTACTATCTAATAAATAAAAAGTGGGTGTTTTAAAAACATCATACTGTTGACGAATAGTGGTAGGCAGGCCTGCTTTAATTTCTTTATTTAAATCCTCTTCTGTTTGATAAGCGTGGGTCCAGTCCTCTAAATGGTTTTCTTGAATAAAAGTTTTCCATGCGCCTACTTCTTTAAAATTAGTATTGACTGAAAATATTTTTACGTTTAAATTTTTCCAAGAAGCTTTGTAAAAAGAATCCAGTCTTGGAATTTCTACTTTACAATGACTGCAAGTAGGGTCCCAAAAAGCAATAAAGGTATAGGGCGCTTTTTGATCATACAAAGAAACTTTTTTATTCTCTGGCGTGTTAATAATCAAGCTAGGCGCGGCTAAACCTAACTGATTGGCCATCATACTGTAGGCCCTTTCTGTAATCGCTTTTTTAGAAGCCTCGTTTAATAATACCGTATCTCCTTTGGCAAAAAAGTTTTGAAACAAGTGTATAAATACTTTTTCTTGTCCCATAAATTCTGGAGCAATATATTTATTGGTAAATTTAAAAAGCAAGAAAGGATAAATTTCTTTACCTGTTTTAGCCACTGTTAATATATACTGCAGCTCTTCAATAATAGAATCGGGTTCGCGGGAAACATAGTTTTTAAAATATTCATCTAGCTTGTCTTCAAAAAAAGGGGTGCGCAGTAAACGGTTATCATTAAAAACAACATCGTCCCAGAAATGATTTTTTACATAATAGTAAGGATAGAGTGAATCTAGCTTTCCATTGATAGTAGGTATGGCCGGGGCTTCTGGGCGTTGCATTACATTTAAAAAGAAGCTAGTCATGGAACCCGGATAGGTTTTTATCACATTGGTTCTTGCGGCTTTTACTTCCTTATCTTTATTTAAATACAATTCTTTAAAATTGGCAGAGTCTTTTGCACTCGTTGCTGTCTTGTATTTATTTTCAATGCTACTTAATTGCATTCCTAAATCATTCATTGATTTGGAGTAGGCCTTAAAAATATCATTTTCTTTAGAGCCTATAATTTCAAATGCATTAAGAGATAGCGTATCTGCAATAATTTTAAAATGTTGATTTTCGTCAACTAAAAAATCAAATAAAATGGAATACTTGGGAGAGATTATAAAATAAATACCTGGTGTTAATTTCGTTTTAGATTTAAATACGCCTTCACTTTTTTCATTTAGCAGTGCAGAATCGGCTAAAACCCTATTTCTTCCATAATTGGTCCCTAAATACAGTTTTGTATTTTGATAAGGCTTTAAAACTATTTCTATGGCGTGTCCTACTGGTGAAGCGCTTGTAATTGTTTTAGGCTTTGTATTTACTGCCCCCTTCGTATTTTGCGCTGTTAAGCATAGTGGTAATAGAAAGCCCGCCATGAATGCAAATACTAATTTTCTCATTGGATCCTTGTTTTATTTTCTTTATAAAAGCTGTGTAAAAATAACAATATATACCTTAAATATAATGCTTGGGTAGTACCTTTGTTTCCGTGAGAAAATTTAAGCCAGCCCCATTATTAGAAAAAGTATTAATTGAAGATTATGCCGCTGAGGGCAAGGCATTAGCACGAGTAGATGGCAAAGTAATTTTTGTAGAAGGTGCCGTACCAGGTGATGTAGTGGATATTCAACTACAAAAAAATAAGGCCGATTGGGCAGAAGGTTTCGTTAAACATTTTCATTCTTATTCAAGTATTAGAGTCACTCCTTTTTGTAGTCATTTTGGAGTATGTGGAGGTTGTCAATGGCAGATGCTTCCTTATGAACAACAATTAATTTATAAGCATAAACAAGTGGTAGACAATTTAACAAGAATTGCTAAAGTGCCACTACCTCCTATACCTCCTATAATGGGTGCCGAACAAACCCAAGGCTATAGAAATAAAGTAGAATATACTTTTGCTACAGAAAAGTTTATTCCTTTTTCGGAGTTTAAAGCCATGAAGGCGGCTGCTGAAAATGGAGATACCACTGTGCTTGAAAAAGCACCAGGGGTGGCAGGTTTTCATGCCAGAGGATTTTTTGAAAAAGTAGTTGAAGTAGATAAATGTTATTTACAAGAAGAACCTACCAACGATTTAAGAAAAGCAGTGGTAGATTTTGCGATAGCCAACGAAATGCCTTTTTATAATATTAAAGAGCATAAGGGTTGGGTGCGCAATATGTTTATTCGCAACACGACTAAAGGGGAGTGGATGGTGAATTTAATTTTAGGCTATGAGGATAAAGAAAAACGTGAAGCATTATTTAATATTTTATTAGAACGCTTCCCGCAAATTTCTACATTATTATATACCATTAACGCTAAGCGTAATGATAGTATGCAGGATCTCCTACCTCAAGTATATTCAGGCAGCGGCTATATTACAGAGTACTTAGAAGACTTCCAATTTAAAATAAGTCCTAAATCTTTTTTTCAAACTAACTCAAAGCAAGCCGAGAAACTATATCAAGTAACGCGTGAATTTGCAGAACTAACAGGTAAAGAAATTGTCTATGACTTATACTGCGGCACAGGCAGTATTGGCATTTTCTGTAGTAAGAATGCCAAAAAAATTATTGGTGTAGAAGTAGTTGAAGAAGCTATAGAAGATGCTAAAATAAATGCAAGTCTAAATAATTTAACAGACACTGCTTTTTTTGCAGGTGATGTAATTAAAATATGTGACGATACTTTTTTTGAAACACATGGCAAACCCGATGTAATTATTACCGACCCTCCAAGAGCGGGCATGCACGAAAAGCTAGTACATAAATTACTAGCCATGGAAGCACCTATTATTGTGTATGTAAGTTGTAACCCCGCTACTCAAGCAAGAGACTTATCTTTATTAAATGAAAAGTATACGGTTACTAAAATTCAACCGGTTGATATGTTCCCTCATACACTTCATATAGAAAACGTTGTTCAATTAAAAAGAAAAGACTTATTATAAAATTATAAGCAAATCATAAAGCATGACTCAATTTAGGCCCACCCGTTTCGAAGTTCTTCCAACGATCATAAAAAATTTATTGATCATTAATGGGCTTATGTTTTTAGCTCAAAATACTTTTGCGGGTCCTACTAGTAGTTTTTCTTTTGAAGATTATTTTGCTTTACATGCCTGGCAGAGCGATTTATACAAGCCTTGGCAATTAATTACCCATATGTTCTTACACGGAGACTTTAGCCATATACTAGGTAATATGTTTGCTTTGTGGATGTTTGGTTCCATACTTGAAAATGTTTGGGGCCCTAAAAGGTTTTTACTTTTTTACATGTTATGTGGTTTAGGTGCAGCGGTTATACATTTAGCTATACTATCTTATCAATTAGTGCCACTAGCAACAGAATACGAACGCTTATTACTACTTAGTAAAACAAATCTATCGGGTTTTACGGAAGCTGTTTATAATTATTCTGCGAAACATAATATTCCACTTACACAAATACTTGCTGAAAATAAAGTGAGTCTATCCACTCCTGGTTTAGCACCAGAACTGATGGACTTAATTACCACTTACTATAATAAAACAATGAGTACCGCCACTTTAGGAGCCAGTGGTGCGGTCTTTGGTATTTTAATTGCCTTTGTCTATTTATTTCCAAACACCTATATCTATATTTATTTTTTATTCCCTGTTAAAGCCAAATGGTTAGGTATGGCCTATTTTGCTTTCGAACTATATAAAGGCATAGAAAATTCAGCGGGAGATAATGTAGCAAGATGGGCCCATGTCGGAGGTGCTCTCATTGGTTTTATATTGGTGTATATTTGGAAAAAGAAAGGAACCTCTTCGTAATGCAA
>CALPSK010000002.1 GCA_943326215.1 Sediminibacterium ginsengisoli
ATATCGTCATCTCTTAAAAAAAATAACTCGAGCGGAAAATTAGTAGCTTCTGCTTTTAGCTTATTGACGCCATTACCAATATCAATGCCTGCTTCTTTTAATAAACGCATTGAATCGTCGTGTAAACGACCCGACTTCTGAATAGCTAATTTTAAACGCATATTATTTATATTATATATTTTACTTGACAGACTATAAACTAAAAGGGCTTACTTGTTAGTAAGCCCTTTGGTTAAATATATTTACATACCTATACCCATAGCCTACCCATTGGATAGCAAATGAAAGTGATGTGTATGATTGTTTAATGTCATGAAGCAAATTTACGACCCTTTTAGAAATTCCCCAACAAAAAAGAAATATTTTGACTAATTTGCTAGTAGAAACTTCAATAAATCACTACTAACAATAGTTTTTATGCGTATTCTACCCCCTAACAATGATTCTTTCGGTTCTTTCTTCGTCTTTTTGTGCTCAAAAAGAAGTACCCAGTATAGCTCCCGTAGGGTTGACTCCCACTGCACGCAGCAATCCTACCAGGCCTACTACCCTAACAGATATCGCTAAAAAGTAAGTATGGTCAGAAGAGGTGCATAAAGGGAGTTTATTTGATACAATCAAATTCAATAAAAAATAAAAACATGTTTCAAACTAGATCCTTTTTTTTTGTAGCTAATTATAAAAAACTTGCTTTTGTATTTATTTTTTTAACTGTTGCAATTAATTCATTTGCACAAAACCTTGCACCCACTCCTAGTTTATTATCCCCCAATTTATTAGTGGGTACTTATACGAAAAAAGGAAGCAAGGGAATTTATGTATTATCATTTGATACCGCCACCGGAAAGGCCACTGCAATAAGTCATACTGAAACTGCAACGAATCCTTCTTATTTAACTATTTCAAAAGACCATGGGCAAGTATATTCTACTAATGAAGTTAGTGATGGCAAGGTAAGTGTCTATTCATTTGTAGACAATAAGTTGAATTTAATACAAGAGAAAACAACAAAAGGCTCGGATCCTTGTTATATCACATTAAGCCCCGATCAAACTAATTTGTTTGTTGCTAATTATAGTGGAGGAAGTATTACTAGCTATCACCGCTTCGCCGATGGTCGTTTATCTAATCCTCAACAATTTATTCAACACAGTGGTAGTAGTGTTAACGAAACAAGACAAGATAAAGCACATGTGCATGGAATATTCTTTTCACCCGATGGAAAATATGTATTGACCCCCGATTTAGGCATGGATGAAATTTCTATTTATCCTTATCAAACAAAAAACGGACCACCACTTCAAATACAAAAAGCAAGTAGCATACAATCAAGTCCAGGTGCGGGACCAAGACATTTATGTTTTTCAAGTAATGGTAAATTTCTGTATGTGATTGAAGAACTTACAGGTAGCATTAGCGTTTATAGATTTACGAAAGGAACAGCTAGTTTTTTACAAAAAGTATACACACATCCAAGTAGTTTTAAAGGAACCGCAGTTAGTGCCGATATTCATTTATCGCCCGATGGTCTATTTTTATACGCAAGCAATAGAGGTAGCGAAAACAATATCGTTTCATTCAAAGTACTTCCAAATGGAAAACTAGAAGAGAAAAGTATACAATATTATAGCACAGAAGGAAAAGCGCCTCGCAATTTTACTATAAATAAAGAAGGTAATTGGTTACTCGTTGCCAATCAAGATTCAAATAATATTATTGCCTTTAGAAGAAATATTCAAACAGGTGCTTTAACATCCACTGGTGTATCTATTAAATTATCGATGCCGGTTTGTTTATTGTTTTATTAAGAACAGCTATTTAGTGTTGCTCAAACCATACTGGTTTATCTGCCTCCCCATCTGCATTATAATTAACGAATAACTCTTCGCCTTGCTTAATATCTCTAGTAGTGATGATAGACATTGTCTCAAATTCAAAATCCATATCATACCTACAATTGGCTTGAATGGCATGATTATATATGGATACATATCCTAATGCTACTGCAGCACTTTTATCATCTTCCCCCCACTCAAAAATATAATCATATAATAATGTTTCTTCTAATTTCATTCTCTGTGTGGGATCAAAAACAATGACAGGCGCTATTTCAATGGTAGTACCCTTTGCAATAGCTTGGGTGGTAAATACACCACGACCCCTGCTGGGCGATGGTGCAATAGTTAGAAATGGAAGAATCATACTATAAATATAAGGCATACTTTAGTATTTTTCTTAACTTGCACCCATGTCAGTTGATTTAGAAACACAAGAAATTAATTTATCCGAAGTTTTCTTGGACACATTGTCCAAGGGCGACATGCATCTATTAAGAGAATTTCTAGATGAGCAAAATATTAGCGACGTCGTGGAACTAGTCAATGAGTTTCCCGAAAACGAGGCTACTATTATTGACAACATGACTGTGCACAGAGCTGTAAGTGTGTTTAAGATATTAGATATTAATCAGCAAAAAGACATCATTAAAGAATTGCCTGCACGCAAAACGGCAAAAATTTTAAATGAGCTCCCCCCCGATGACCGTACCGACTTTTTAGAAGAATTACCAAAGGCGGCCATTCGCGACTTAATAAAATTATTAGACCCAGAAGAAAGAAAAATTACTTTATCTCTTTTAGGATACCCAGAGGACAGTGTGGGACGTTTGATGACACCCGACTATGTGTATGTTTATCCGCATTATACAGTGGCCCAAGTTTTAGATAACATACGCAAGTATGGCAAGAATTCTGAAACCATTGACGTTATTTATATCATTGATGAAAAAGGAGGATTAATTGACGATATTAGAATTAGAGATTTACTACTAGCCAAACCCGATGATATTATTTCAGATATTATCGACGGCCGTTTTGTTGCCTTAAATGTTTACGACGATCAGGAACATGCGAGTCAGGTATTTAAAATGAATAACCGAACAGCCATTCCAGTGGTAGATGATAACGATGTTTTATTAGGTATCGTAACCATTGATGATATCTTATGGGTAACCAATGAAGAGTTTAGCGAGGATATGCAGAAAATGGGAGGTATGGAAGCATTGAATGAACCTTACTTAGACATTTCTATATTTAAACTCTTCAAAAAAAGAATTACTTGGTTGGTTGTTTTATTTATTGGAGAATTATTCACCGCCACTGCCATGGGTTATTTTGAAGACGAGTTGGCAAAAGTATTAGTACTAGCAAGTTTTATTCCATTGATTTTATCTACAGGTGGTAATTCTGGATCACAATCTTCTACACTCATTATTCAAGCAATGGCTGTTGGCGAAATTACCATAGCCGATTGGTGGAAAATATTAAGAAGAGAAATCATTGGTGGATTTTTATTAGGTATTTTATTAGGTATCCTTGGATTTTTTAGAGTAGCTGTATGGCATATGATTGCTCCAGGATTTTACGGTGTGCATTGGTTTTTAATTGGTATCACCATTGGTTTTACTATTGTAGGGGTTGTTATATGGGGAACTATTACAGGCTCTATGTTGCCTATTGTACTTAAAAAATTAGGCGCTGACCCTGCGGTCTCTTCTGCACCTTTTGTAGCTACCCTAGTAGACGTAACTGCTATTCTTATTTATTTTAGTTTGGCCTACTTATTCTTACAAGGCACTTTACTTTAATTATTTTCAATTAAGTTTTTAATTGAGCTGCTAATGCTTGCTTTAACGAAGCATCCCACTGCTCTTTTAAAATACTTAGCACAATGGAGTCTCTTCTTTTTCCATTCGGCATAGGCAAATGATTTCTCAATACACCTTCCACGGTACAACCAATTTTTTGCATAGCCGCAATACTTCTTTTATTATTATTATCAGCTCTAAACTCTACTCTTTCAAAACCCATTTGATCAAAAGCCAATTGAAGTAATAAATATTTACAATTTTCATTGAGTTTGGTTCCCCAGCATTTTTTACTATACCAAGTATAGCCTAATTGCGTAGTTTGATAAGCTAGCTGCATATCATAAAACCTTGTACAGCCCACATATTCATTTAATAATTTATCAAATACAATAAAAGCATAGGATGTTTTATTTTCTCTTGCATCAATGGCCGTTTGAATATAGTTATCTAAGTCTTCGCTATTATGAATAGCTACTAATGAATACTGCCATAAATCAGGCTCCTCGTTTACATAATGCGATAGTAATGAGCCATCAGAAATTCGAAGCGGCCTTAATAAAACACGCTCATTTTCTAAAATAATTTCCTCTGTAAAGTCAAAAGATTTCAAAGCTAACATCCATTCAATATTTAAAGTCTAATTTCGTATAAATTTCGAACAAATACCTAAATTAATAATATAAGCACCTCATATTTCTAAAACAATAACAATGGATGACTATGGAAATAGATGAAATTAGAATTTACGCCCTTTCGCTTCCAGATACAGAAGAATGTTTCCCTTTTGGAGAAAATAGTCTGGTATTTAAAACTAAAGGAAAAATTTTTATAATCTTAGATTTAATATCGCTTCCTGCCACTATGAATTATAAAGCAGACCCTGAAGATATTATCCTACAAAGAGAAGAATATCCAGATGCCATTTTCCCAGGCTATCATATGAACAAAAAACATTGGAACACTTTACACCTCAATAGACATGTTCCCTCTGCCATTATTAAAGAGATTGTAATTACTTCGTATAAATTAGTTAGAAAGTAAGGATAGGGTATCATTAGCCTTCAAATTAAGAGCCTAAATTTAAATGCACTACCTTGCAGTCTATTATGAACACGAATTTTCAGACCCTAGGTCTTATAGAGCCCTTATTAAAGGCCATTCAGGAAGAAGGTTATACAACCCCCACTCCTATACAAGCAGAATCAATACCCATTGTTTTACAAGGTAAAGACCTATTAGGTTGCGCCCAAACAGGTACGGGTAAAACGGCAGCTTTCACCCTTCCTATTTTACAGTTATTAGTTAAAAACAAAACCGGGGAGAGAAGAAAAAAAATTAGAAGTTTAATTGTAACACCTACAAGAGAATTAGCCATACAAATTGGAGAAAGCTTTAATGCTTATGGAAGACATACAGGTTTAAATTGCACCGTTATTTTTGGAGGTGTTGGACAAGGCCCGCAAGTAACTGCATTAAGAAATGGAGTAGATGTAGTAATTGCTACTCCAGGAAGATTATTAGATTTAATGAACCAAGGGCATTTAAATATTAGAGAAGTAGAAATATTTGTATTGGATGAAGCGGATAGAATGTTGGATATGGGTTTTGTACATGACGTAAAAAAATTATTAGCTGTGCTTCCTAAAAAAAGACAGTCCTTATTTTTCTCTGCGACCATGCCTCCTGAAATTGTAAGCCTAGCCAATACTATTTTATTTCATCCATTAAAAGTAAGTGTCACCCCTGTTTCCTCTACTGTAGATATTATTGAGCAATCGGTTTATTTTGTAGATAAAGTCAATAAAAATGCACTACTCATTGAAATTCTAAAAAATACAGCTATTAAAACAGCCTTGGTTTTTACAAGAACTAAACATGGTGCAGATAAAGTAGTAAACCTACTTTTGAAAAATAATATTAAGGCCGAAGCAATTCATGGCAATAAAGCACAGAATGCAAGACAAAGAGCACTTTCCAATTTTAAAGCCCAAACAACTAGAGTACTCGTAGCTACCGATATTGCTGCAAGAGGCATAGATGTAGATGAACTAGCCTATGTAGTGAATTATGAAATTCCGAATATTCCTGAAACCTATGTACACCGCATTGGAAGAACAGGTCGTGCTGGTGCGAATGGAACTGCCATTTCATTCTGCGATGCGGAAGAAAGAGCCTTTTTAAAAGACATCGAAAAATTAATTGCAAAAAAAATCCCCGTTATAGAGAATCATCCCTTTCCCATGACCAACTTTAATCCCATTAAAGAAGCTAAACAACAAGGAAGGGGTAACTCTGGACATGCTAGGTCTAAGGCTATGGCCAATGGTGGTCAAAAAAGACATTTTAGTCGCCCAAAACCAAGTAGGTAATATTTTCTTTGATGCAATTAAAAAAGTAATTTATGCGCATCCTATTTTATACTTCCTATTTAATAAAATAGATTTTTTAATACACTTAAAGCAAGCTTAATAGTTAAATAAACTAAAGCCAAGGCCTAATTGCCATTGTCGAGTCTTCCAAGTAGATTGGTCCCCTAAATTATTATTGAGTTCATTAGCAGAACGAATATTATTCATGCCAATAACGTATCTGCCATATAAAAAGAATCCATTCAAATCTAGTTTAGCACCTCCTACTATAGCAAACTCACCGGTCTCAAAAGCCATTCTGGCAGCTTCTTTGCCATCTTTTTTTTGATCTAATAAAATACTATACTGAGGACCTGCTTGTACAATAAAGCTTTTAAATACTTTATACTGCGCTAAAACAGGAATAGCTAAATAATTCAAGTGATAGGTCTCGGGTTTTAATGCATTATTATTCAACAATTCTAAAACACTCGGATTAGATTCTAATTTAGTTTGTGTTAATATAACTTCAGGTGCTATACTAAAAGAAGAACCCACACCAATTTGAGCTGCAGCGCCTATATGAAAGGAAGCAGCATTTCGATCTACATTGACATTGTTTACACTAGAAAAATTTTGTCCCAACTTTATACCTAAAGCAAATTTATTTTGCGCTTGAACATTCAATGCTATCATGCTGATTAAAAATAAGAATAGTTTTTTCATATCGTTCAAATTAGATGTCTTGTAAAATTAGATATCTTGTAAATTAATTTTTATTTCTAAGTCAATTCAATTAAAGTAATTTCTGGCAAAATGCCTACCCTACCAGGATATCCTAAAAATCCAAAACCTCTATTCACATATAATTGTTGGTCTTTATTGTCATAAATACCTGCCCATTGTTTATATACCCATTGTACAGGGCTCCATTTAAAATAAGGGTTCTCTAATCCAAACTGCATACCATGAGTATGACCCGATAAAGTTAATTGAACGTTTGAATATTTTGGAATCACTTCTGCTTCCCAATGACTAGGGTCATGACTTAATAATATGGCAACATCGTCATTGCTTACCCCTTGCATAGCCAAATCCATTTTCCCGTATTTAGGAAAACGTGCTTTCGCCCCCCAATTTTCTATGCCTACTATTTTAATTTTTTCACCATTTTTTTCAATACTTATATTTTCATTCATAAGTAAGCGCCATCCTAAATCATGATGCACTTGTTTTAGCGCTTCTAAATTCTGTTTTTTTTCTTCTACCGTATCCCATTTTACATAATCACCATAATCGTGGTTGCCTAAAGTACTATACACACCCTGTGGGGCATTAATTTTACCAAATACATCCATCCAATCATGCATTTCTGTGGCACGGTCATTAACTAAGTCGCCTGTAAACAAAACAATATCTGCATTTTGCTTTTCAATTAATTCAATACCTTTTAAAACTGCAGCCTTATCTTTTAAACTTCCGCTATGTATATCACTAATATGAATAATTTTAAAACCTTTAAATGCAAGAGGCAAACCGTTTAATGAAATTTTCTTTTTTACAAGCTTATAATTATACTTATTGCCAAAGCCATATAAAAGTGAAAAAAATAATGTGGAAGACAAGCCCACACCCAACCAACTTAAAAAAGTAGATCTTGGAATACCCTTTTCTGTATTCATAAATTTGGCGCCTGCAATAGATGCTGCCTGGCCCATGGTCCAAAAAGCCCCTCGTCTTAAATCATCCATTAAAAAAAATAAAACCATAAAAACTTGAGTCAACACCCAGCCAATACCAATGGAGAAAATATATTGTTTAAAATAAGGATTCGTGATATAAGGAAATAGCAAGAAGGAACCAATGCTCATAATACACAATGCCCAGTAAATTAAGCCCACTGTGGTCCTCGTGCCATTGGACGCCCCCTGTGTCAAGATCCTCAATACATGATAGATGTAAAAGTCAATGAGAATCAATACAGTGATGAGAATGACTAGAAATAAGGGGTTGCGCATATTAAAATTTAAAGCACAAAATTAAGGCCAAATTGTTAGCATTTATGCCTTATTTTTGGCAGAAATTAAGGATATCCAGTTTATGGCTAGAATAATAGGTATAGCGAATCAAAAAGGGGGTGTGGGTAAAACCACTTCTGCCATAAATATTGCGGCAAGTTTGGCCGTACTGGAATACAGAACCCTATTAATTGATGCCGATCCTCAAGCAAATAGTACTACAGGTGTTGGATTTGATTTACATAATATCACTACCAGCTTATACGATGGTATGATTAACCAAACACCTCTTGCCGATATTATATTAAAATCAGAGATCCCACATTTAGATGTGATCCCCTCTCATATAGATTTAGTGGGTGCAGAAATTGAATTAGTGAACCTGCCCAATAGAGAGAATGTATTAAAAGAATTAATAGCCCCTATTTCCGATCAATACGATTTTATTATAATTGATTGTTTACCTTCTTTAGGTTTAATTACGGTAAATGCATTGGTTGCTGCAGACAGTGTCATTGTACCTGTACAATGTGAGTTTTTTGCATTAGAAGGTTTAGGAAAATTATTGAACACCATTAAAATTGTTCAAAGCAGATTAAACCCTGAATTACAAATTGAAGGTATTTTAATGACCATGTATGATGGAAGACTACGCTTAAGTAATCAAGTCGTAAGTGAAGTAAGAAAACATTTTGATGAAATGGTATTCTCTACCATTATTCATAGAAACACACGTTTAAGTGAAGCACCAAGTGTGGGCAAGCCTGTTATTTTATATGATGCAGATAGCAAGGGCACGGTGAACTACTTAAACCTAGCAAAAGAAATTTTACAAAAAAATGGCATGACGAATATGAGTAATGCCGAGCGTATAATAGATTAATTATGAGCAAGAGTACACCTAATAAAGAACTCATTGGAAAAGGACTTCGCTCTCTATTGCAAAACATAGACGCGGATTATAAAAATCCAGCAGGCAGAGTTCAACCAGCGGTGATCGAAAAAGCAGTAGCTAGTAATCGTGTAGCCTTAACTGACATTGTTGTCAATCCAAAGAATCCAAGAAAAGATTTTGATGAAAAAGCGTTGAAAGAATTAGCCAGTTCTATTCAAATACATGATTTAATACAACCTATTACGGTTGCACAATTAGCCAATGGCAAATATCAATTAATTGCAGGTGAGCGTCGTTTTCGTGCCGCTAAAATAGCAGGCCTAAGCGATTTACCAGCTTATGTTAGAACAGGCAACGATAAAGAATTATTGGAACTAGCCTTACTTGAGAACTTACAAAGAGTTGATCTTAATGAAATTGAAATTGCATTAAGTTATCAGCGCATGATGGAAGAATTAAGCTACACTCAAGAAAAGGTAGCGGAGAGAATGGGCGTGGACAGGTCTACCATTTCTAATTATATAAGATTACTAGAACTTCCTCCTAGCTTGCAAGCAGCGCTTCGTAATGGAAGTTTAAGCATAAGCTTAGCCAAGTTATTACTGGGCAAAGAAATAGAGAAGCAATTATTCTTATTCAAAGAAATTACGGAGAAAGGTTTAACCGTAAAACAAACAGAAGAGCTTATACGTAAAATGAATTTAGCGGGTAAGGCCTTTACACCTTCTGCAGCATCTGCAAAAAATCAATTATCTCCTGTCTATAAAAAACTAGAAGATAAATTAACCAGTCATTTGTCTACCAAGGTTATTTTACAACACCAAAAAAATGGTAGCGGAAAAATTACTATTGAATACTCAGATCTTAATGGTTTAAATAAAATACTAGAAGCAATGCAATTAAGCATTAGCTAGTACTATTTTTAAAAAAGGAATTTATTTAGGATGCGGCTACTATACATTATACTACTGCTGCTAATAATGCAGCCCTCTGCGAATAGCCAAGATAGCGCCTATCTCAAAAAAACTGATACCCTAGAACGTCATATTCCAAAAAGAGCCACTAGAAGATCGGCCATCATTCCAGGCTGGGGTCAAATTTACAATAAACAATACTGGAAAGTTCCTTTAGTGTATGGCGTATTAGCTATTCCCGCTTCAACTTATGTATATAATAATGATATGTACCTAAAGACAAAGTTTGCCTATGAAGCAAAATTTAAAGCAGAAAAGGGCGATAATAGTGACCTATCTAAAATTGATTCAAAATTGCAAAACTTAAGTATTGGCTCTTTACAGAGTTATCGAAATATATTTAGAAGAGATAGAGACTACTCTATCATGTGGTTTATACTTGCCTGGGGCGTGAATGTATTGGACGCAACGGTATCAGGCCAGTTAAAAGAATTTGATGTAAGTGATAATTTATCTTTTAGAATGTTACCCTATGTTCAACCACAACAACAACAAACTGGGTTATCCTTACAATTTCGTTTTAAAAATACCCATTCAAAATAATTTAAACCCAGGGATATGAAAATTGCATTAATAGGATATGGTAAAATGGGAAAAGCCATTGAAGAAATTGCCGTAAGCAAAGGACATGAAATAGTACTCAAGATAGATGCGAATAATACTTCAGATTTTTCCAAAGAAAATATACAAAAGGCAAATGTTGCCATTGAATTCACTGGACCGGATACTGCTTTTGAAAATATAAGTAAATGTATTCAGTGGGGGGTGCCTGTTATAAGTGGCTCCACGGGTTGGTTAGACCATTTCGAAAAAGCCAAAAAACTTTGTGAAGAAAAAAAAGGTTGTTTACTATATGCAAGCAATTTCAGTATTGGTGTGAATTTATTTTTTGAAATAAATAAGCAAGTGGCCGCTTTAATGGAACCATATGATAATTATAATGTATCCATGACCGAAATACATCACACTGAAAAAAAAGATGCCCCTAGCGGAACAGCGATTAGCCTAGCGGAGCAAATACTTGCACAAATAGGCAGAAAAAAGAAATGGGTAAATGAGATAAGTAGCGAGACGAGTGACTTAATTATCCGTTCTGAAAGAATTGACCCTGCCCCTGGAACTCATACAGTAAGTTATGATTCACCTATTGACAGTATTGAAATTACCCATACGGCCCATACCCGCAAGGGCTTTGCTAGCGGTGCGGTATTAGCCGCCGAATTTGCCAATCAAAAAATGGGTATCTTTACCATGAAAGACGTGCTAGGTCTTTGATTAAAAGCTTATGCTATCTAAAAAAACTCAATACGCCTTACAAGCACTCTCCTATATGGTAGAGAAGCATAGCGACGACCCTATTTTAATAGCTGAAATTGCCAATCAAAAAAATATACCCATTAAGTTTCTGGAGAACATTTTATTGGAACTAAGAAAAGCTGGTTTTTTAGAAAGTAAAAAAGGAAAACATGGTGGCTATTTTTTTGCACAGGCTCCAGAAAAAATAAAATTATCGGCCATATTCAGAATTATTGAAGGTCCTATTGCACTACTTCCCTGCGTAAGTTTAAATTTTTACGAAAAATGTGCCGACTGTAATGAAAAAAAATGTGGTATTAATAAAGTCATGGCAGCTGTAAGAGATAATACTTTGGCCATACTAGACAATAAAACTGTAGCAGACCTTAGTGCTATAAAATAAATGATATGAAAAAAATACTTCTTCTGTTTTTCATAATCATAGCTTTCAATGCTTCTTCACAAAGTTTAATAGGGGGTGATAATATTTTAAAAACAAATTTGTCGGCTGACGCTATCAATAACTATAATCTCACTTACGAGAAAAGTATTAACCACTTTATTTCTTTGTCGATAAATTATAAAAGCATGCCGCTTTCTAAACTGCCTTTACAAGCTTTAGCAAAAAAATTTATTGATAACCCTGCTATCGACTTTGATAATTTTAAAATTGGCAATTCCACCATTACTTTTGAAGGCCGTTTTTATTTAGGCTTATCTAAAATGTCCGGTTTTTATATAGGCCCTTATATTCGTTATGGTAATTACGACTTATCAGTTCCTACCTCTTATACTTACACGCCCGATAAAATTTTTCCTACTGAAATTGTAAAACCCATTACAGCAGTCGCCACCTTAGATGGTACAATAAGAACCCAAAGCTATGGAGCCCATGTAGGTATGCAGTTCCAACTCTTAACTAAATTGGTATTGGATATCTCCTTTATTGGTGGGCATTATGGCACTTCCTCTGGGAAACTTGAATTTAGTCCACCAGGTGGGTTTCCTAGACCGGCTCGAGAAGCCTTAAAACAAGTATTAGATAATACAAAGGCAAACCCTTTTAAACTTAAATCCACAGTTGAAGCCAATAAGGCAATAATAGATACCGAAGGTCCTTGGGCAGGCTTAAGGGGCTTAGGCATTGGCCTTGGATTAAGATTTTAAATACGCTAGCTTTGCTAACTCAAAACAGTATCAAATGAGCGCTACATTTTTAAAAGATTTATTTAAAGGCCAAAGCTATGATGCAGACCAATTTTTTTTAATTGCTGGGCCATGCGTAGTAGAGAATGAAGAATTGGTCATGGAAATTGGAGAGAAGGTTTCTACCCTATGTAAAAACTTAGGGATTGCCTATGTATTTAAAGCAAGCTATAGAAAAGCCAACAGAACCAGCGCTAATTCATTTACAGGTATTGGAGATGATACAGGAATGGAGCTTATTAAAAAAGTTGGTACCACTTTCAAAGTGCCCACCACTTCCGATATTCATGCACATGATGAAGCCGCTATTGCTGCAAAGTATATTGATATTTTACAAATACCCGCTTTTTTATGTCGTCAAACCGACCTACTTCTTGCAGCAGCCGCAACAGGAAAAATTGTGAACGTTAAAAAAGGACAATTTTTAAGTGGGGCTTCCATGAAATTTGCAGTAGATAAAATTAGATTAGCAGGTAATGATAAAGTAATGCTAACAGAAAGAGGCAATACATTTGGCTATCAAGATCTAGTAGTAGACTATAGAAATATTCCTGCCATGGCAGAAAATGGCGTACCTGTTATTATGGATTGTACGCATTCATTGCAACAACCGAATCAAACAAGTGGCATAACAGGAGGAAATCCTCAACTAATTGAAACTATTGCCAAGGCTGCTATTGCCACTGGCGCAAATGGATTATTTATTGAAACACATCCCATTCCTGCACAAGCAAAAAGTGATGGCGCGAATATGTTGCCTTTAGATAAATTGGCTCCTTTATTAGAAAAATTAGTGAGACTTAGAAGAGCAGTTATTTAAACTTTTACTTTACCAGTAATTTACCAGCATTAGTTTTACAAGAATTATTAAAAAATTAGGGAATTAGCTTAATTAAATAGTTCGATACAATAATAGGCGCTAATGCTAAAAATATTTCATGGGATTTCTTTTCCCAAGTAGAATATACCTACGTATACTTCTCCAAAATGCAAGCACCATATATACAATCACTGGAGAGCCGAAAGTGAGAAATGAAATATAGATAAACCACATTCTTATTTTGCTAGTAGCAATGCCCAAACGCTCTCCGATGGCGGTGCAAACCCCAAAAGCATGTAATTCAAAAAAATCCTTCATTTTTTGCATAGATAAGGCGTTTAAACCTACTGCAATCTATAAAAAAAAGTGGACATAAAGTGCATTTTTTGCTTCAACCGGGATCAAATTTGGCTTACCTTTGGCCCAATTTTAACAACAAAACTAAGTACCATGGCTTTTGATATTGAAATGATCAAAAATTTGTATGCTGCAATGCCAGCAAAAGTGGAAGCGGCTCGTAAATTATTAGGACGCCCCCTAAGCTTATCTGAGAAAATTTTATTCTCTCATTTACATAGTGATCAAAAATTAGAAAGCTTTGAAAGAGGTGGTTCTTATGTGGATTTTGCACCAGACCGTGTGGCGATGCAAGACGCCACTGCTCAAATGGCATTATTGCAATTTATGCAAGCAGGCCGTCCTAAAGTAGCGGTACCAAGTACAGTACATTGCGACCATTTAATTTCTGCGAAAGTAGAAGCCAAACAAGATTTACAAGTAGCCACTGCAGATAGTAAAGAAGTATATGATTTCTTAGCCTCTGTATCTAATAAATATGGTTTAGGATTTTGGAAACCAGGTGCAGGTATTATTCACCAAGTGGTTTTAGAAAACTATGCCTTCCCAGGTGGTTTAATGATTGGTACCGATTCACACACAGTGAATGCAGGTGGATTAGGTATGATTGCGATTGGTGTAGGTGGAGCAGATGCTTGTGATGTAATGGCAGGACTTCCATGGGAATTAAAATGGCCTAAATTAATAGGTATTAAATTAACAGGAAAGTTAAATGGATGGACTGCGCCTAAGGATGTGATCTTAAAAGTGGCTGGTATCTTAACTGTAAAAGGCGGAACTGGTGCAATAGTAGAATATTTTGGAGAAGGTGCTACAAGTATGAGTTGTACAGGTAAAGGAACGATTTGTAATATGGGTGCTGAAATTGGTGCTACTACTTCTACATTTGGATATGATGCAAGCATGAGCCGTTATTTACAATCTACAGGCCGTGCCGATGTGGCTAGCTTAGCCGATACAGTAGCTGCGCATTTAACTGCAGATCCTGAAGTATACGCCAACCCTGAAAAATACTTTGATCAAGTGATTGAAATTGATTTGAATACACTAGAGCCACACTTAAACGGACCTTTCACTCCAGATTTAGCAACACCTATTTCTAAAATGAAAGAAGCTGCTGCTGCCAACGGATGGCCTACCAAAATTGAAGTGGGTTTAATTGGAAGCTGTACGAACTCTTCTTATGAAGATATTAGCCGTGCAGTAAGTTTAGCCAAACAAGTTTCAGCCAAGGGTTTAACCATGCAGTCTGAATACTTAATTACACCAGGTTCTGAGCAAGTAAGATATACTATTGAAAGAGATGGCTTCTTAGAAGTGTTTAGTCAAATTGGTGCTAAAGTATTTGCGAATGCATGCGGACCTTGTATTGGAATGTGGGAGCGTGTAGGTGCAGAGAAAAAAGAAAAAAATACCATTGTACATTCTTTCAATAGAAACTTTGCAAAGCGTGCCGATGGCAATCCAAATACCTTCGCATTCGTTGGTTCTCCGGAATTAATTACGGCCCTTGCTATTGCAGGTGATTTAAATTTTAATCCATTAACAGATACACTTACTAATAATAAAGGCGAACAAGTAAAATTAGACGCTCCTACAGGCGATGAATTACCATTGAAAGGTTTTGCGGTGGAAGATGCAGGCTATCAAGCACCAGCAGAAGACGGTTCTAAAGTAACTATTGCTGTGGATCCTAGTTCAAAGCGTTTACAATTATTAGACCCATTTGCAGCATGGGAAGGCACGGATTTAAAATCCTTAAAATTATTAATTAAGGCAAAAGGAAAATGTACCACCGACCATATTTCTATGGCAGGTCCTTG
>CALPSK010000003.1 GCA_943326215.1 Sediminibacterium ginsengisoli
CCTTTTCAATTCTTTGAAGAATAGCTTTTACAGATGCCACGTCCGAATTGCGTTCAAGCATCCACTTTGATAATGGAAATTCTCCGCTATCTTTTGATAAGATTTCTTCAACCAATCGAAGTGTTTTGGCATCCTTGTATCTAAAGTGTACACGCTTTGCAATGGCTGCATATCTGTCATATCCTACAGCTTCCTTGGTACCTTGTTTTTTCCCGAACGTTTGAAATGAAATAACTAACTCATTTCTTCTGTCATTCCAGGTCTTATCTCGCTTGAGATTTAAAGCTACTCTATTTGCTGCAGTTGCAACCAACTCTGTCATTCGAATAGGTACTTCATCAATACTTAATTCAATCGCTGCAAAAAGGCAACGATAACCATCTAATGGGATTCCATCTTTTGAAAGTGAAATAGGTGTCAATAACCCATTTTCCTTAATATCATCTAAAATTGACGATATTTCAATTTCGTAAACTGATAGCAATTCGCTCGGAATCAATTCTTTTAATTCCAATGCATTTCTTGTAATTTTGGACATAAAATTGTCTTTTGAAAGTTTGATAATTTTTACTGGGTGTTTGTTGTTACAGCAACGGCACCCATTTTTGTTTCGCAGCACCTTGTGCCAAACAATATTTTTACTGGACTTCTGATTTTTGCGCTCATAATACTAAATGTTATGCGGCATTTCTTGTTGTTCTACCATAATCCCAACTATCATAGTCAAGAGTACCTACCATAGCAGCTTCAAAGTCATTATGCTTAGGTTCAATCATAAAACCATAATCTTTGAACTGACCTGAATTGAGAGCAATTTTTACCGAGCCAAATGCAACCAAATAGTGCATTGCAATAGTGAAAAAGTGTTCATCAATAGGTTTGTCAGAAACGTACAATTCCATCAATTGCTTATGACAATGATACATTGCCGAATAAGTGTATTCGGGACTCTGATTAACGTGATTATAGGTGTTAGTAAATCTTTCCAAGTCAGTTGCAAAATCAATTACTTGATGCCCTGCAATTGGATGATTCATAAAAAAGGAGATACCTACTCGGATGTCCTTTGCTTCGATTTTTGCGTTTCCGCCTTTTGTTTGTCCCATTTTGTTTGTTTTAGGGTTTGAAAAATTGTTTAATGATGCCTTCGCTTTCTTTTGTTGAGCCTGAGCATTTCTTTTTTGAGCCTTAGCTGCTCTTTTTTGGTTCTTCACCTGTTTTTTTTGAGCATTAAATGCTCTTGATGTTTTTGTAGCCATTGCTATTCGGGTTTATGGTGGTATTATTATTTGTACCACCTTGATTTGGGGCAAAAAAAAAGCGTTAGCCTTTTCCTTTCCAAATCGGTTAAAAAAAAATTATAATTTGTACTCTTTTTTATACTCCTTCCACAATTCCAATGAGATAAAGGTTTTGATAAATGAATCTCTATCATCAGCTTTAATTTCAACAACCCAAGATTTATTATTCTTTGAAATTAACATATCTGCTCTAGCACCATTGTTGATATTTCTTACTTCTAAATAAGATTTAAAACCAGCAGTAGAAAACATTTTTGATGCTAGCTCTGCTAACTTCCAATCCTCAACACCAACATTCCTATTCACACTTCTTTTAAAATTACCATCGCCATCAATCCAATATGCTTTAACTACAGCGTATTTGATTTTAGTTCTTGGATGAACAGTGGTACTTATTGTAACCTGCGGATTAAGTATTAGACTTAACTTTCTCAACGGTAATAAAGACTCTTCGAATTGATTTATTAAATCGCACAACGACAAGCCCCGTACCTTTTCATCGAACTTATTAGTGTACAAACCAATTGCTAACTCATAGCGGTTCTTGATTTCAGCCTCTATTAAATCGAATTCATCTTTAAAACCGTCAAAAGGTTCTGGTTTATTTCTAGTCCACATACCAAACTCTTCACGAGTCATTTTATCGAACGCTGATTTATCAAGTATCCTTAGACCTGAAAATTTCATCTTGGAATTTTTCATTGACTCTAGAAAAGACGAATAGTCACCATTTTTTGTGGTGAATTTGTTTAATTTTGAATCCCTGGTTTTTGGTGTTGTCATCTAGCTGTCCGTTAACAAGTGCAAATGTAAGGACAAATAATTGTACCACCAAATATTTCTTTAAATTATTTTAAGCCGCCTTCAGGAATATTCCTTTTAATTAGTATAAACTGTGCTGCAATATGTGCTGCAAAACAATGAATTACTACACACCTACTACACACCAAATGAGTTTTTTAGGTCAAGAAGACACAAAAAGTCCTAGGTAAAGGAATAGATGTTTCCTAAACACTAGATCCAAGTTCGATTCTTGGCGAGACCACAAAGCCTCAACACGAAGTGTTGGGGTTTTATTTTTGCGAAGACGCGAGTCAAGCTTGCTTGAATGAGCGGATGAGCAGAAATAAAACCAGCAACGACCGAAGGTTGTTGCGGAGGGTTTGGGTAAGTTCAATACGTAAGCAGACAGTACGAGCGAAGCGAGTACTGGCAGTCATGGTTTTAATGACGGCAGTCTTAAAATAAAACGACCAGTCTTTCGACCGGTCGTTAGAGGGGGATTTTTATTAATGGATTTATTATTGATACACTCTTACGTAATCAATTTCGAATGTGGTACTTGTAAATGATGGATCGATAGGTCCACCCAAATTGCCACCCATTGCAATGTTTAAAATCATGAAGAAGTTTTGATTGTATGGGATGGATGGACTGTTTGGAAGTGTGTGAAATAATTTATCGTCTACAAAAATTTGCATCGATGCAGGTGTCCATTCTAATTTATACACATGAAATTCGGTTGTTGCAGTTGGAACCATTGTCGTGGCCACTTTAGCATTACCTCCAAAGTATACAGGATAATGAAATGCAGAAATAATTTTATTTAAATCTCTACCTACATGCTCCATGATATCTATCTCGCCACAAGCAGGCCATGAAACTGTATTAATATTATCTCCTAACATCCAAATTGCAGGCCATGTTCCAACACCTGCTGGTATTTTGGCACGCACTTCTACTTTACCATATTTGAAGGAATACTTGCCTTTGCTTAATAAACGTGCAGACGTGTATTGACTAGATGAAAATGCTTCTTTCTTAGCCACAATTTTCAAAGTACCATCTGTCACGTAGGAATTATCTCTACGATCTGTATAATACTGCGATTCATTGTTGCCCCAACCACTTGCGCCTAAATCATAGCCCCATTTATTACTATTGGGTGCGCCTGGCGTATCAAATTCGTCGGACCAAACTAAAGCCATAGCAACAGTCACAGCAATATCAATAGATTTTGATATGGTTGCGCCAGAGCTACTTTTAGCTGTCACTTTCACCGTGTAATTTCCAGAGCTTGTGTATTTATGCTGAACAGACCCAGAAGATATGGTTTCAAAAACACCATTTCCAAAATCATATTCATAGTTCGCTGCATTCGTTGCAGATGATACAAAGGAAACATTACCACTTTTGTCTGGATTCACAGTCGCATTAACCACCAAATTAGATGGAGTTAAAGCGGGGGGCGTACCCCCGCTCTTATTACATGAAAGCAATCCCAAGCTTATTAAACACAAAAATATACCTACTCTCATTTAATATTTATTTTACTTTAAACATTTGATACCATGCGTTTCCGTCAACACCAATAGTTCTTAAAGTCATAGTAGTACTAGTAAGTGATATGATTTCATACATATTACTTCCGGCACCAACCATCACTAAACCATTACCTGGCACTGAGAATTGAATTCTTGTAGAAACTGCAGCTGTACTGTTCGAAGTTGCATTCATGAAAGAAAGTCGCTTAACACCTAAAGTTGTAATAGGAAATTGACCTTCTCCACCAGTTAAACCATAATAAGCAACTGCAGCACCTAACACAAATGTATTGCCTTTATTATCTAAATCCATCGACACATTGTTATTAGCGTCTTTAGAGAAAGTAATTTCATCATCATAAAATCCATCAGCAGCTCTATCATTAGGACCAGCAGCATACCAACTAGCAAAGAATGATTCATTCGCACCTTGATTAGGACCAGGGCCTACACCAAAATGACCAGGGGCGTTTTTATCAGCAATCCAAACTTTAGATGAAGCACCAGTTAAATTAGTAAGGATGGCAGTTGGGATTTCAAAAGCAACATACACTGTTACAGCCTTACTGATTGTTGAAATAATACCGCCCGTGCCAATTGCGTTTACCGTGATGGTATACTTTTTAACACCTGGAGTCGTATACTTATAAGTAATCTTACCAGAAGGTACTAATGCAGTATTACCGTCACCAAAGTCAACATTGTATGTAATTGCATTGGTCGCAGTTATATTGATTGCAACGGCTCCAGTACCATTACCAGTTGGATTGGCATTGTCTACACCAACAACAGTTGTTGTTAATGCTAAGCCAGAAGGTGTTTTCATTGCACCGAAAGAATATTCTTCTTTCTTACAACCTGTAATACTAAGTACTACAAGTAGAGAAAACAACCCAATTATTTTATGTAAATTTTTCATTGCTTACTATTTAAAAATTAATTAAGTTTTATATCGTCAAAGTAAAAGGTGAAATTAGCTGAGCCATCACCCACTGTTCCTAAATCAAAGATCAATACAATTTTTTGATAAGAATTAGAAGTACTAATTGCGCTGTAGTCGAAAGTGATTTCTTCCCACTCATTTGCTTTAGTCGTTGCTACTTCTTTATCAAAAGCAATATTTCCATCAGTTAAGTTTTCCACTTTTAATAAAAGCTTCGCACCTACTCTTGGAGAATATACTTTAACCTTAAAAGTTTTATTCGTAGAAAAATCTATGCGGCTATCTAAAGTGATATAACTACCGCCCCAAGATTGCCCAGCACCCTTCACCATTTTAGCTACTTTGGCACTGGTGTTGATTGAACCGCTAGCAGGATTGTTTACGATTGTAACATTACCACCATCAAAATTCGTAAATGCATAATTGATTGTGGATGATTCAAAAGTCAATGGTAATACAAGCGCGTTTGCGTTTGCAGGAACACCAAATTCAACATCATCCCAATAGAATACTTTGCCTGAACCAGCATTACCAAAATCAAAGAAGATAGAAGCTTTGTCAAAAGTGTATGCTGTATTTAATGCAGCAGTACCTGTTGCTTGATTGCTAAAATCAAACACCATCGTCTCCCACTCATTCGCTTTAGTCGTTAAGACATCCGTTTCAACAGATTTATTAGGATCTGTTTTATCTTCAATTTTAAGTTTAACCTTGATACCAACTGCTGGAGAATATACTCTTACGCTCATAGTGGTTGCAGAAGATGTAATTGGAATTTTGCTAGCAAAACCAGCAGGCGTTCCAATGGTCGTACCAGCCCAAGTTTCAGCACCATTAACTTTCGTTGTCTTCTTTACTTTATTTGAACTTGAAGTTGGATCAACTGCATCTACTGTGCTGTTATTACCAAAATCAGTCATTGTGTAGTTCACAGTTGTTGCATCAAACGTAACTGGTAGATTGATTTGAGATAAAACAACAGCTGCTGGTTTCATCATCACATCATCACAATAGAACACTTTACCAGAGCCACCATTACCAAAATCAAAGAAGATAGATGCCTTATCATAATTGTTTGCATAGTTCACTGCTGGTGTACCTGCAGATTGATTAGCAAAGTTAAATTCTAGTACTTCCCAAGCATTTGCTACAGTGGTTACAGCATCTGTTTCCACCGCAATACTTCCGTTGTTATGGTCTTCTACTTTTAATTTAACTGTAATACCTGCTGCTGGAGAATACACTCTTGCTTGCATACTAGATGCGCCAGATTTAAGTGGGATAGCTTTTGCTAAACCCAATGCAGTGCTCATTGTAGTTCCTGCCCAAACCTCAGCTCCTGCAGTCTTCACTACTTTCATTACTTTATTAGCAGCATCCGCCGGATCTGCAGCAATTGAACTTGCAGCACCACCAAAGTCACCAAAAGTATAATCATAGTTTACATCATCAAAGCCAATTGGTAAATCGATTTGCTTACCTACTTTAATTGTCTTAACCACTTGTGAACTTGCAGCGCCACCGCTTAATGCAACTACTTTCACATCATATGTTCCAGCTTTTGCATAAGTATAAGTGATAGGCTGACCTTCGATGAATGTTTTAAAAGGGATAGGTGTTACATTGTTAGAATCTCCAAAAAATACTTTGTAATATGTTTCATATAAAGCAGTTGCATCCACTGTTAATGCTAAACCATTCTGCGCTAAAGTCATTTTTAAATCTTCTGGTGCTCTAAATGAAACTGTTAAGTCTTGAGTAGCCTCAGTCTTAACCCCCAAGCTATTGTACCCTACAATTTTAACTTTGTAAACACCTTCAGCGTATTGGTGCACTGTATTTTTACCTGGTAATACTTTAACTGGAGTAGTTGTATTATCACCATAATAAACTTCAAAAGAAGTAACGCCTTCGCCGTTAGGTGTAATTGTTACTACACCAGTGTTGTCTTGAGTGATATCATATAAGGCAGTTAATTTAGCCGAGCTAGATACACTATTTAAAAATGATACGTCATTAAATAAGTCTTTTTGGCAACCAGCTAAAAATAATAGCGAGCAAAAAAGACCAATTATTAATTTATTTGTTTTCATTATATTCTATTTAATTAATGATTTTAGTAACCATTGTTTTGAGGAATACCAGAGATATCTATTTCTGTTTGAGGAATAGGGAAAAGTTCGTGTTTACCTACTATAAATTTAGAACCTAAAGTAGCACTTGCTTTTCCTGTTCTAACAAGGTCGAAGAAACGATCTCCTTCCATTGCTAATTCTAAACGACGTTCCAATAAAATGTCATTATAAAGTGTCGTACCAGAAGAACTGATGTCATGGTTGTTATCCCCAAAAGCCCTGCGACGTACCAAGTTCAAATAGGTTTTAGCTTTTGTTTCATTAGCAGTTGTTGCTTTCGCATTTGCCTCTGCAGCCATTAATAAAACATCTGAATAACGAATAATTCTAAAATTGTTTAGATAGTTTAATTCAATTTGACCAGAAGTTTGTCCTTTTCTAGGTAAGTACTTTTGGTTGTATAAACCAGTATTCTTGTAAGGTGCCACTTGGTAGCTAATACCATAAGAAGGATTAGCAGCCTTATATGCTTCAATGTCTAATACGGTTACATTTTTACGTTGGTCACCAGCTTGATAAGCATTTGCTAAATTAGCCGTTGGTAAATTTGTACTCCAACCTGCAGCATAAGGCATATCGGAAGATCCATTAAGACCTCTGATACCACATTGTTGTACTGCATAATTGCCTTGGCCTCTTGTTGCACCACCCCAGTTATAATAAGGAGAAGTGTTTGAATATTGAATTTCAAAAACAGACTCAGGACCATTTTCACCACTCAATAAAAATATTGAACCATAGTTGCTTACTAATGAGAAAGCATTTGAACTAATCACCCCTTCTAATGTGGTAGCAGCTAAGTCAAACTTATTTTGATATAAGTAAACTTTACCTAAAAGTGCTTGAGCAGCAAATTTAGTAATTCTTCCTTTTTCATTTTGAACACCTGGAAGCGCTGCGATCGCTGCAGTTAAATCTGCTTCGATCTGCTTATATACATCTGCTTTAGGCGCTCTTTTTAAAGATTTAGAATCAGAAAGAGAAAGACGTCTGTCTGTGAACAAAGGCACATCACCAAACATTTTAACCAATGTAAAATAATAGTACCCTCTTAAGAAAAGTGTTTCACCAAATAAAGCATCTTTACCAGCAAAGTTTACTGCAACGCCAGCAGGATTTGCTGCCTTGTATTGATTGATATAATTGGCTCTATTGATACCTTCATATGCAGACTGCCAGATTTCAGTCAATTGTGTATTTACAGCATTGTGTGTATAGTCATCAATTTGTTGAAGCGACAATACATCAGAAGCATTTTCGCCACCAGAAACTGCATTATCAGATGCAATTTCACCAATAGGAACAACTTGATTGATCCATTGTAATGGTGTGTAAACACTCACCACCATCGATCTATAGTCCGACTCGGATTTTAAATAATCTTGGTCAGTAATTTTAAATTCTTCGTGTGGATTGTAGTCCACAAATTTTGTGCATGATTCAAGACTGCAAAAAGTAACAATCAGGAAAAGCAATTTTAAATAATTTTTCATAATAATATTCATTTAAGCAGATTTAAAATTTAATGTCAAGGCCTAAAGCAAAAGTTCTAGGTTGAGGATACGCACCACGATCTACACCTGTTTCAAGAATTCCTCCAGGAATTTCAGGATCGTAACCAGTGTATTTAGTGAATGTGTATGCATTTTTAACTTGGAAGTAAAAACGCACTTTATTTAAACCTTTCTTTGTCATTGATGCTGGTAATGAATAACCAAATTGTAGGTTTTTAATTTTTACAAAAGAACCATCCTCTACATAGCGATCAGAAACTCTTGCATTGTTATTGTTGTCTACAAAAGAATATCTAGGGAAACGTGCGTCATTGGTAGAATTTTCACCAGTCCATCTAGCTAAAATTTCACGAGGCTTGTTGGTGTAGTTCGCGTTTCTCTCAAATGCTCTGTAAATGTCATTTCCAACAGAAGCATATACAAAAGATACAAAGTCAAAATTACCAACCTGCACATTGACATTCCATCCTAATGTGAATTTTGCAAATGGATCACCAATTTTAGTTTTATCCAAAGCGTCAATCACATTGTCACCGTTCATATCTACATACTTAATGTCACCTGCTTGTGCTCCAGCTTGTTTAGGTGAAGCAGCAACTTCGGCAGCATTTTGGAATAAACCATTTGTTTTAAATCCATAAAAATAACCAGGTGTAAATCCTTTTTCAAAAACAGTCACAGACTGAGATTGTCCATTAAAATAATAACCACCTAAAATCTTAGCAGTTCCATCAGAATTGGTAGAAGTTACCTCGTTGGTAGCAGTCGTAAATGTCAATGCTGAATTAAATTGTACTTTTTTATTAGGGCTATTGCGGTAGTTTAATGTTACATCAAAACCGCTGCTCTTAGTGGTACCGATATTCGCTTGAGGAATAGG
The DNA here is from genome assembly GCA_943326215.1 of Sediminibacterium ginsengisoli. Lineage (GTDB taxonomy): Bacteria > Bacteroidota > Bacteroidia > Chitinophagales > Chitinophagaceae > Sediminibacterium > Sediminibacterium ginsengisoli_D. The sequence goes on from CALPSK010000003.1 coordinate 9,098, forward strand.
CACTGTACCAAGATATAAAGAAGCAGAAGGTGTAAATAATAAACCATCCACTGACTTATTGAAATAGTCCGCATTGATTGTAAAATGATTATTTGCAAAAGTTAAATCAAAACCAATATTTGATTGAACTTGTTTTTCCCATCTTAAAGCATTGTTAGCAGCAGATCCAATGGTTGAACCTGTAGTAAATACTTCACCAAAGCTATAACCATTGCTATTTGCAGTTGGACCATAGCTAGGGCCACCAGTGATGATTCCAACAAATTGAGGGTTTACATTCTCATTACCAGTTGTACCATAACTTCCTCTTATTTTAAAGAAGTTCACCATTTTGCTACTAAAGAATTTTTCGTTAGAAACAACCCATCCTAATGAAGTGGCATAGAAATTACCAAATTGGTTTTCTTTACCAAAAGCAATAGATCCATCACGACGCGCAGAAACTGAAGCTAAATATCTTTCACTATAGTCATAGTTTAAACGACCAAAATAAGAAATATTTTTTCTAAAGTATTGATAGTAGTAACCAGATAATGCATCTGTGTTAGTAGCCGTGTTAGCGCCGGTAGCTGCTGTGAAATCTGCAAACTCCCAAGAATTAAATGGAACATCTTGTCTTGTTGCGCCTGCAGCGTTACCAGTTAATTTAGAAGCAGCAATACCACCAATTAAATTAAAAGTATGTTCGTTGCGCTTTAAATTATAATCAAAGTAATTCTCAAAAGTGTAATTGAAGTTACTTGTTTTTTCGTGTGCGATTCTGTTGTGTTTACCAACTACAGCAGACCCATCCACATTCATTGAATTGTCCACGTTTAAAGGACCATAAAATGCAAGTGGGGTAAATGATTTTGCATTACCATCATATTTTGTGTAACCAAAACGAGAAATCAAACTTAAGTTTTTAGCTACATTGTATTGCAATTCAAACTTACCGTATAATTTAGTACCTGCGTTTTTGTTATAGGTATTTTCAAGTACCGAAAGTGGGTTGAAAATTTCTGAAAGTAATAAATTACTATACCCGTATTTACTAGCCTTATTAGCTGTATTTAAAAGAGACACAGTAGGGTCAAAATTCAAAGCAGATCCTAATACGCTATTGAAAGAATTTTCTGCAATGCCTTTAGATTCTAAAGTCAAAGCACTTGCGTTGATGATTAATTTTAATTTAGCGCTTAAGTCAAAGCTTAAGTTAGCTGTAAAGTTACCTCTAGTAAAATTAGATTTATCAGCACCGCCAACGATACCTGATTGATTTAAATAACCAGCACTCAATAAATAAGTCATTTTCTCGCTACCACCTTTTGCGTTCAAAGAATAGATCTGAACAGGCGCATCTTTAAATACTTCTTTTTGCCAGTTATTACCCACGCCTAAAGTAGATAGGTTAGGGAAGATCACTGGTCCACCAGCTGTTGTGCTACCTTCATTGATCATCGCACCATATTCAGAGGCATTTAAAGTACCAATCATATTGGTTACTTGTTGCATACCATAATTACTACTAAAAGTGAATTCAGTTTTTTGATTCCTTCTACCAGATTTTGTTGTAACCACAATCACACCATTTCCTCCTTTAACACCATAAATGGCGGTAGTCGCAGCGTCTTTAAGTACGTTAATGGTTTCAATGTCTGCAGGATTGATAGAATTCAAGTCCACTAGAGATTGTTGCACTCCATCAATAATCACTGTTGGGTCCGTACCAGTAAATGAAGGAATACCTCTAATTAATACAGTAGGTTTAGCGCCAGGCGATCCACCTTGAATTACGTTTACACCAGCTGCTCTACCTTGTAAAGCTTCTTCGGTTCTTACAGCGTTAATTTTTTCGATATCGGCGCTTTTAATAGTAGAAATAGCACCAGAAACTTTTGTTATTTTCTGAGAACCGTATCCAACTACAATCACATCCTCTAAATTGCTAGCATTGCTAGTTTCTAAAAGAAAGTCAGTTTTGCTAGAAGCGTTCACAAATCGTTCAATCGAAGTCATCCCAACAAAAGAAACAACCAAATTGGCTCCTTTAGATGGTATATTAATAACGAATTGACCATTTTGGTCAGATACTGTGGATTGTTTAGTTCCTTTTACAATAATAGTCGCTCCAGCAAGCTGCTCGCCGGTGGCTTTATTATTGACTTTGCCTTTAAACTGGATGTTTTGAGCATATGCCCCCACCATCAAGCATAAAACAAAGGCAGATGACAACAAAATCCTGAGTTTTAATTTCATAAGTACTTGGTTAATTGTGAAAAATCAATTTTTTTGGTTTAAGCCCTAAATAGACTGAATTCAAGAATGAAAATCATTGTTTCTAGGTTTTTATAACATCTTGTGGAATAGGTCTCCAGATTTTGTATAAAAAGCTTTAACAAACGTTTGCATTCATGAAAAAAGTAATATTCAGGAAGCTAAAATTGCAGAGATTACCTCATATTACCATAATGTTAACTACATCATTACTACATCAAATTTGATTTATATGCTTAAAACAGGTAATTTCATTACATCAATACTACATCATGCATACATCAATGAAAAAAACAACTACTACATCATTGAAAAGAATAGGCTTAAACCCCAGCATTTGGATTTTACTCCTGATTCCCTTTTTTGGAGTGGGTCAAAACACGATTGGCTTGCCAGAAATCCTTAATTATTCCAAAATCGACTACAAAGCGGGGCTTCAAAACTGGGATTTCAAACAGGATAAAAATGGTATTATCTATGTAGCCAACAACGAAGGTTTATTAAGTTTTGATGGTAGTTTTTGGAAATTGTACCCCCTACCCAATAAAACCATCGTAAGATCGGTGACCATTGGGAGTGATAATCATATTTATGTAGGTGGGCAGGATGAGTTAGGCTATTTTAGTCCAGGCGCCAATGGCGGTCTGGTTTACCATAGTTTGGTAGACCAATTACCGGAAAATGAGCGCAATTTTGCAGACGTTTGGGATATCGCTTATTATAATAATGAAATCTTTTTTAGAACCTCCAAAAATATCATCCGCTATGCTCGTAAGAAGGTAAGTATCGGATTAGCGCCAACCAATTGGAGCTTTTTGGGGGAAGCTAAGGGCAAATTGTATGCCCATGATAAAAAAACAGGGCTATTTGTCTTTGAAAATGAAAAGTGGCAGCCACTTAATTCGAATAATTTAACCAATGTCGAAGTCACTGCTATCCTATCTATCAAAGACGCCCTCATTATCGCCACTTTAAAAAATGGGCTCTATCAATATGGTAGTAATGGGGCAATCAAAATCAGCACCCCTACCACCCAATATTTAGAAAACCAACGTATTTATACGGCAACTGCTATTAATAATGAATGGATAGGGATTGGAACAGCCAATTCTGGGGTCATGATCATCGACGAAAAAGGGGGGATGATTCAAAGTTTATCCAAGCCCGAAGGTTTACAGAACTATGATGTCCTTTCCATCTTCGCCGACAACCAAAATAATTTATGGGTAGGTTTGAACAATGGAATTGATTGTGTTGGTTTTAATAAAGCAATCAAACATATCAACCCTAATTACCAAGACGCATCGGCTTATGCAACAGTCCTTCATAAGGATCAATTGTATGTAGGTACATCTAGTGGATTGTACAGTGTGCCCATTCAAGGCTTGGGGGATTTAAGTTTTAATCGTGGCATATTTAACACGATTGCAAATACAGCAGGACAGGTATGGGGCTTAGCAAATATTAATGAACAATTATTTTTAGCACACCATGAAGGCGCATTTTTAGTAGAAAATAATAAAGCAAGACAGATAAATAACCAACAAGGGTTTTGGAATTTTCAATTGATACGCGATGGCTTAGGCACCAATAATATTGTAGCAGGCAATTACACTGGCCTTGTCTACTTATCAGCAAATGGAAATAGTTTTAATTCAAAAACATTACAGGACTATACAGAGTCTTCCAGGTATGTGGCAGTGAATGAAGGAAACTATATATGGGTATCCCATCCATTCCATGGATTGTATAAAATAAAAAAAGATACCAGTGGAGGAGATAGTACACCAAAATTATACACCAATAAAAATGGATTGCCCTCTATCTTAAATAACCATGTGTATACCATCAAAGACGAACTTGTTGTAGCCACAGAAAAAGGCGTCTATGCTTACAATGAACAGATGGACCAATTTGAGCCACATGCATCCTATCAAAAATTATTAGGCAATCAGAGTCTACGATATTTAAAGGAGGATAAGGAAGGACATATCTGGTTCGTGCACGAGAAGCAACTAGGTGTGGTAGATATGAGCGAGAAGACGCCAAAAATTATTTATATATCAGAACTAAATAACCGATTACTGAGTGGTTTTGAGATGGTGTATCCAGTGAACGAAAACAACATCTTTGTAGCTGCAGAGAATGGATTAATCAATATCAACTACGCAAAATATAAAAAGAGCAATTATAAATTACAAGTACAGATAAGAGAAGTAAGGATGTTGGGTGAAAAGGATAGTGTTTTGTATGGAGGCTATTTTGGTAATCTCAACGAAAAGCAAATACAACCCTTACAGACTGCGCCGAAATTAAAAAAGCAATGGGGTAATCTACATTTTGAATTCGCATCCTCTTTGTTTGGTTTGCAAAACAACTTGGAGTATAGCTATCGACTGAGGGGGCTAGATAAAAACTGGTCAAAGTGGAGTAATAAAACAGAGAAGGAATATACCAATATGCCGGCAGGCAATTATACTTTTGAAATAAAAGTTAGAAATAATTTTGGAGAAGAATCCGAAATAGCTAGTTATGCCTTTACAATCTTGCCGCCATGGTATTTATCAGAATTGGCATACGCAGGCTATGTGATCTTATTTTTCTTGATTGTCCTTACACTCATCCGTTGGCAAAAGAAAAAATTTGATACACAACAAAAAAAGCATGAGGAGGAACAAAAACAATTAAACTATTTAAAGCAACTAGAAATTGATAAAGCAAAGAATACAGTTACGGAAATCAAAAATGAAAAATTACAATTAGAAATTGATAATAAAAATACAGAGCTGCTCAACTTTACAATGCACTTAGTGCAGAAGGGAGAATTATTGTCAAACTTAAAAACGCATATGTCTAAAATGACAAAAGTGCTTGAAAATTCATCTGGTTTAGAAGAATTAAAGAAAATGATTAAGGTGATTAATGATGCCGAAAAAATGGACAACGACTGGGAAAATTTTGTCTATCATTTTGACAAGGCTCATAATTCCTTTACCATGAATCTAAAACAAAAATACCCAAAGCTCACGGCGAATGAATTAAAGCTATGTACTTTTCTGAGGCTAAATTTATCTACTAAAGAAATTGCACAATTAATGAATATATCATTACGTGGTGTAGAGTTAAGTAGGTACAGGTTAAGAAAGAAGCTGGAGCTGCCAACAGAAACCAGTTTATTTGAATTTTTTAATTCTATCTAAAATCACTAATGGAATAAATAAAGGTGCTTCAATCAAATAACGGCGGTACATTCTTTTAGGTTCTTGGATTAAACGATAGAACCATTCTAGGCCAGCACCATGCATCCATTTTGGGGCTCTTTTTGCTAAGCCAGCCATCACTTCAAAAGCACCGCCAATTCCCACATACAAAGCAGGATGTAGTTGCGCTTTATTTTGTGTGATCCACAAATCTTGTTTAGGCGCAGTTAAACTTATGAGTACAATATCTGGTACAGCTGCATTTACAGCATCTACCATTTTTTTATTTTCTGTTGCATCAAATACGGACATAAAAGGAGGAACGTAAATACCCACTATTTTACAATTAGGATATTGTTGTAAAATCATTGCCTTCAATTTTTCTCCCACACCAGGAGAGGCGCCCAATAAAAATAAAGTGAAACTTTCATTCGTGGCAAAAGC
>CALPSK010000004.1 GCA_943326215.1 Sediminibacterium ginsengisoli
AAACCTGAGTTTGAGAAATTGGAAGCAGAACCTTTGGATAAATTTGTTCACGATAATGCGCATGCACATTAATTATAATATCGATTAAGAAAAAAATTATGGCACAAAAGAAATTTGTAGTTGGCTGTTTTGATGAAGAAAAAGTTTTATTTCCTGCAGTAAAGCAAGTGCGTACTGCTGGCTATAAAATTAAAGATGTATACACGCCCTTCGCTGTGCATGGTTTAGACCACGCATTGGGTATGCGCGAAACAAGCTTACACACTGCTGGTTTTATTTATGGTATTACAGGTACAGCTACTGCAGTGAGTACCATTAGTTGGATCTTCACGAAGGACTGGCCTTTAAACATTGGTGGTAAACCCCACTTTGCTTTACCAGCCTGGGTACCTATTATATTTGAGTTAACCGTTTTATTTGCAGCCGTAGGAATGGTAATGACTTTTTGTTGGTTATGTCAATTAGCACCAGGTGTGAAGAAGCATCATTTTCATAAGCGCGCTACCGACGATTTATTTGTAATGGTCATTGAGTGCACCGATAAAACAAACACAGATGATTTACTAGCCTTCTTAAAAACTAACGGTGCAATTGAAACAGATGTTCAAGTAGCTGAAGAGGAGTGGTGGTTTGGTACTTATGATAAAGAGGACGATTTATATAACACTAAACAAGTAGCCCTTTAAGCACTATAAATAATTATAGAAATAATTAGATCAAGAATAATCTAACCAGAACGATGAATAAAAATAACATTAATAAGAATCTGCTTTTAACTATTGCTATTGCAGCGATTACATTGGTAGGCTGTGAAGAAGTGAAGCGCACACCTGGTACTGTCTATATGCCTGATATGGCTTATAGCCGTGCTTATGAATCCTATGCCGATCATAGCAACTTAGCAGCAAAAGGTATTCATTATGATAACCTTCCTGTAGCAGGTACGATTGCACGTGGCAAGGAAATGCCTTTCCCTTATGCAAAAGATAAAGCAGGCGATACAACGAATTACAATGCTTCTAAACTAGTTCCGAACCCCATCGATTCTTTAGTGGGAAGAGATATTGCAGAAGCAGAGCGTTTGTATTTAGTGAATTGTGGAATTTGTCATGGTGCTAAATTAGATGGTAATGGTCCTTTATACAAAGATGGTAATGGTCCTTATGCTGCAAAACCTGCTTCATTAGTAGGTGATGCTAAATATGAGAACATGCCTGCAGGTCAAATGTTTTATTCTATTGCTTATGGAAAAAACTTGATGGGTTCTTATGCAGCACAATTGAACAAGCGCCAACGCTGGATGATTATAAAATATATTAAGAATAAACAAAAGAAGTAAGATGGCATCTATTAAAGAGCAATTCGAAATTCCTGGTAGTCTTAAAACATGGTCTTATGCACTAATTGGCATAGGCGCCGCTGCTTTATTATACGGGATGTTTACCAAAGGATTTAGTGCAGACGAACATGAGCAAGTACATTTTTGGGGAACCTTAATGTACAATACTATTTTTTGGACTTTAGTAACCAATGCTGCTATGTTCTTTATATGTTTTAGCACTATGGCACAAGCTGCTTGGATGCAATCTTTCAGAAGAATTGCAGAAGCCATTTCTACATTGGTTCCTATTTTTGGTGGTATTACTTTATTAGTATTGTTCTATGTTATATTAAGTCATAATCATCATATCTATCATTGGTTAGATGCGGAAGCAGTGGCCAAGGATCCTATCTTAAAAGGTAAAGTGGGTTTCTTGAATCCTACTTTCTTTATTGTATGGACTTCTCTTACTATTATATTATGGAGTTATTTCGGATACAGAATGCGTCAAATTAGTTTGGAAGCAGATATCGCTCCAATGGATCATGAAACTGCACATAAATTTAATATTAGAAGCATGACCCGCTCAGGATTTTTCTTAGTGTGGTTTGGTTTAACAGTAGCTTCTACTATTCCTTGGTTATGGTTAATGAGCCTTGACGCGCATTGGTATTCTACTATGTATAGCTGGTATACTTTCGCAAGTTCATTTGTGGCAGGGATGGCCTTAATTGCTTTATGGTTAGTGTACATGAAAAATAAAGGCTATATGGAATTATCCAATAGCGAGCATTTACATGATGTAGGTAAATTCATGTTTGCCTTCTCTATATTCTGGACTTATTTATGGTTCTCTCAATACATGCTTATTTGGTATGCGAATATTCCTGAAGAAACCGTTTACTTCAAGCACCGTGTGCAAGGAGCTTACAAACCTATTTTCTTCTTGAACTTATTTATCAATTTCCTTTGCCCATTAATTATATTAATGAAGCGTTCTGCTAAACGTAATTTTACTTTAGTAGCCTTCATGGCTGTACTTATTTTATTTGGACACTGGATTGACTTCTATCAAATGGTAATGGGTTCTTTAATGAAAGAACACGTTTCATTAGGTTGGTTAGATTTTGGTATTTTATCTTTCTTCGTGGGTGTAATGATATTAATGGTAGCGCGCTCTTTAGCAAGCAAGCCTTTAATTCCAAAATACCATCCTTTCCTTAAAGAGAGTATCATTCATCAAGTATAATTTTTGATTTAGAAAAAACGAAATATGAGTTTAATTTTATCTGTTGCAATCATCGTCTTTATTTTCGTGGTAATTTTTCAAATTGCCAAGGCAAGTGAGTACGTATCCATTTTAAAAGGCGAAGAAGCCAGTCGTCAACAAAACAACAAAATCAACGGATTTTTGATGGTTGCTTTTTTGGTCCTAGGCTTCGTAGGTATTTACGTTTGTAATAAAGCCTATTACGGTAAAACACAATTAGCACAAGGCGCGGCAAGTGTTCAAGGAGAGAAAGTAGATGAAATGCTTTTTGTGACTTTAATTATTACAGGTATTGTATTTGTAATTACCCAAGTATTATTATTCTGGTTTGCCTATAAATACCAAGAAGATAAAAATAGAAAAGTATTCTTCTTTGCCCATAGCACTAAATTAGAATTAATTTGGACAGCGATTCCAGCCATTGCATTAACTGTTCTAGTAGTCTTTGGTTTACGTAACTGGTTTTTCTTTACAGGAGAACCTCCTAAGGGCGCCATGGTGGTAGAAGTAACTGGAAAACAATTTGGATGGATTTTCCGTTACCCAGGAAAAGACGCTGTATTTGGAAAAAAATATTATAAGAATATTGACCCTGCTACCAACTCTGTGGGTATTGTTTGGGACGATACTTATTCTAAAGACGATATTTTATTGGAGCAAACTATGTATGTAGTAAAAGGCACTCCCGTTAAATTAATACTTGGTTCAAGAGATGTTATCCATGATGTGGGATTAACGCACTTCCGTTTAAAGATGGACGCTGTGCCTGGTATTCCTACCACCATGTGGTTTACACCTTTATATACTACTAAAGAAATGCGTGAGAAAACAGGGAATCCTAATTTTGCTTATGAAATTTCTTGTGATCAAATGTGTGGTAATGGTCACTACTCTATGAAAGGAGTGATTGAAGTGGTAGACCAAGAAGAGTATGATTTATGGATGGCGAAACAAAAGCCACAATACTTCACAGCTTTTCCTGAAAAGGATCCCACCGCAGTGCCGGTAGCAGCAGCAGATACTACTGCGAAAGTAGCTACAGCAAAAATGTAAAAACAATTTTAAGTTTTAGTAAGCTTTATAATAAAGCAAACAAATAACTTAGAGTTTATAAAAATAGAAAGATTAAAATATTTAAATAAAAGGTATGAGTCACGAAGCAGCATTACATAATCACGAAGGTCATGAAAGTCACGGACACGATGATCACGGTCATCATGAACACCATGATACTTTCTTAACTAAATATGTATTTAGTCAAGACCATAAAATGATCGCGAAGCAATTCTTGATCACAGGTATGGTTTGGGCAGTATTAGGTGGTTTAATGAGCGTATTATTCCGTTTGCAATTAGGTTATCCTGATGCAAGTTTTCCTTGGTTAGAATCTATCTTAGGTAAATGGGCAAAAGGTGGTCAAATTACACCAGAAGCTTATTATGCTTTAGTCACTACACACGGAACGGTATTGGTATTCTTTGTATTAACAGCAGGCTTGTCTGGTACTTTTGCGAACTTTTTAATTCCGCTTCAAGTGGGTGCACGCGATATGGCGTCTCCATTTATGAATATGTTAAGCTATTGGTTCTTCTTTACTGCAAGTATTATCATGTTATCTTCTTTATTTGTAGAAACAGGACCATTCAGTGGTGGTTGGACAGCCTATCCTCCATTGTCTGCTTTACACGATGCTTCTCCTGGATCTAAAACAGGTATGGACTTATGGATTATTTCAATGGCCTTATTCGTTGTCTCTTCTTTATTAGGAGGCTTGAACTATATCGCCACTATTTTGAATATGCGTACTAAAGGAATGAGCATGACTCGTTTACCTTTAACTATCTGGGCATTGTTCTTTACAGCAGTATTAGGGGTATTATCTTTCCCTGTATTATTGTCTGGTTTAATTTTATTAATTTTTGATAGAAACTTCGGTACTAGTTTTTATCTTTCTGATATTTATGTAAATGGTGTGGGCGCTTTATCGAATGAAGGCGGTTCTGCTATTTTATTCCAACACTTATTCTGGTTCTTAGGTCACCCTGAGGTATACATTATCTTATTACCAGCCATGGGTATGGTTTCTGAAATCATGTCAGTGAATTCTCGTAAACCTATCTTTGGTTATATGGCTATGTTGGGTTCCTTATTTGCAATTGCTATTTTAGCCTTCTTAGTTTGGGCGCATCATATGTTCGTAACAGGCTTAAACCCATTCTTAGGATCGGTATTCGTTCTATTAACTTTATTAATTGCGGTACCTTCTGCTATTAAAGTATTTAACTGGTTAACTACTTTATGGAGAGGTAATATTCGTTTCACACCAGGTATGTTATTTGCCATCGGATTTGTAAGTTTATTTATCTCTGGTGGTTTAACAGGTATTTGGTTGGGTAACGCTGCATTAGATATTTATTTACACGATAGTTATTTCGTAGTAGCGCATTTCCATATTGTAATGGGTGTGGCTTCTATGTTTGGTATGTTCGCAGGTGTTTATCATTGGTTCCCTAAAATGTATGGCCGCTATTTAAATAATTCATTAGGCTACATTCACTTCTGGATTACATTAGCGGGTGCTTACTTAATTTTCTGGCCAATGCACTACCAAGGTTTAGCGGGTATGCCTCGTCGTTATTTCGATTTTAGCATTTGGGAGAGCTTTAAACAATTTGCTGATTTAAATCGTTTCATTAGCACCGTAGCAATGATTGTTTTTGCTGTTCAAATTTTATTCTTAATTAATTTCTTCTACTCTATATTTAAAGGACGTAAAGTAACTGTGTTGAATCCTTGGGAGTCTAATACTTTAGAGTGGACTACACCTATTAATCCTGGTCATGGTAACTGGCCTGGTGAAATACCAGAAGTACACCGTTGGCCTTATGATTACGGTAAAGATGGACATGATTTTATTCCACAAACCACACCGGTGGGTGAGGATGAAACAGAAACACACTAGTTAAAAATATTCAGTTTTACAATGCCCTGATTTCAGGGCATTGTAATTTGATACAATTGTAGTTGAACTTTCTTTTTGTTGAATTATACTTTTGAAAAAAAATATTTCTTGAAACAAACACTTACTAATTACGCACAGTTAATGAAATTCACCCTGAGTTTTACAGTGGTGTTTACTTGTGTAATTTGTTATATGTTGGCTCCCAAAGTTATGACCTATGACTGGTCCATGATTTTACTTTTAACTTTTGCGGGCTTATGTATTACAGGAAGTGCGAACGCCATTAACCAGGCCGTAGAAAAAGACACCGATGCACAAATGAAGCGTACAGCGAATCGCCCTGTAGCATCAGGAAGAATGTCTCAACAAACAGCTTATACTTTTGCTATTATTACAGGTGTTCTAGGAGTAGCTATTATGTGGAAGTATTTTAATTTTTCATCGGCACTACTTTCTGCATTTAGTTTATTCTTATATGCTTTTATTTATACGCCGCTAAAAAAAATAAATTCAATTGCTGTTTTAGTAGGCGCTTTTCCAGGTGCCCTTCCTTGTTTAATTGGATATGTAGCAGGCAACGACGATTTTGCTTATGCAGGTTGGGCCTTATTCTTAATTCAATTCATATGGCAGTTCCCTCATTTTTGGGCTATTGCTTGGGTAACGCACGCCGATTATTCTAGAGTAGGTTTTAAATTATTACCTGCTAAAGAAGGGCCTACTCGTTTTACAGCCATTCAATGTATTATGTATGCAGTGCTTATGATACCTATTGGGTTTCTACCTTATTATTTAAACTTAACAGGTCAAGTAAGTATGTGGGTTTTACTAGTGTCCAATATTTTTATGGTGGTACAATGTGTAAGACTGTATCAAAATATGGGCGTGCCTGCAGCAAGAAGAGTGATGTTTAGCAGTTATATTTATTTACCTATTGTTTATTTAGCCTTACTCGCAGATAAATTATAAAAATTATATTATGGCAACAGAAGTAAAAACAAAAAATAAAATACATCCTCAAAAAATGTATTTATATGTAGGACTCGGTAGCATTGTAATGATGTTTGCTGGATTAACCAGTGCCTATATTGTAAAAAAGAGCCAATCCAATTGGTTGGACTTCGAACTTCCTAAAGTATTCTTTATCGCCACCGTGGTTATACTACTAAGTAGCTTTACCATGCAAATGGCAGTCAAAAAAGCTAAAGAGGGGCTTCAAAACCCTTACCGTGGATTTTTGACTGTAACCGCCATTTTAGGGGTAGCTTTCATGACTTTACAATACCAAGGCTTCATGGCACTTCAGGCCAATAATATTGCTTTAACGGGTGCAAGAAGCAATTCAGCCGCCTCCTTTTTGTTCGTCATCACCTTTTTGCACTTATTACACGTTTTAGGTGGGGTGATAGCCCTTTTTGGGGTGCGTTTTAAGTCTTTGTCGGCCAAAAACAACACAGAAAATACCTTGCCGGTAGAGTTGGTATCTACCTACTGGCATTTTGTAGATATACTTTGGATTTACCTTTTTGTCTTCCTTCAATGGATTGGATAAAAAGGGCCCAATTTGTTAAAGATAAATACAAAAAAAACCCGGTTTTTTGATACGAATATCCTTGATAGCCAATATTTTTGCACTGAAATAGAAACTGAACATGTCAACAACAACAACCGCTTCGCCAAATGAAGCAAAATTGTGGGGAGGAGGAAAAAGCCCCTTTAATTCTGAGTATGGAAAAGTAATGATGTGGTACTTTTTAATGAGTGACGCCTTTACTTTTGGTGCTTTTTTAATCTCTTATGGAACAGTCCGTTTTTCAACCAACGGATGGCCTAATTCAAATGAAGTTTTTAAAAGTTTCCCATTTGCTCCAGAAGGAGTAAATGCACCCTTGGTCTTTGTAAGTATCATGACTTTTATATTAATCATTAGCTCTGTGACCATGGTATTAGCAGTACATGCTGGTAAGAATATGGATAAGCAAGGCGTGGTGAGAAATATGATCTTAACAATTATTGGAGGTATTGCCTTTTTAAGTTGTCAAGCATGGGAGTGGAATCATTTATTTCATGAAGGTGCTTGGTGGGGTTCCAATCCTTTTTTAAATGCAGATGGTACAGCTAGCTCTACTAATTTCACCAACTTCTTTTTTACCATTACTGGTTTTCATGGCTTCCACGTATTTAGCGGGGTAGTTATTAATATCATTATGCTTATCATGACACTAATGGATAAGTTTGAACAAAGAGGTCATTATTTAATGATTGAAAAAGCAGGTTTATACTGGCACTTTGTAGACCTAGTATGGGTATTCGTATTTACAATCTTTTATTTATTATAATTAGCATTCAACAATTTATATGTCACATTCACACACAGACCACGAAGCGCATAACGCAGAAGCGATGGCGGAAATTAAAAAAGTAACCATCATTTTATCGGTATTTACTATTATTGAATTAATCTTAGGTTTCTGGATGATTAGCTTGACTTCTGATGCATTAATATTAGCTATTAAAGGAACCATTGTTATTTTAATGATGGCCAAGGCTTTTTATATTGTTGCTTATTTTATGCACTTAAAGCATGAAGTAAAAAACTTAATCATGACTATTATTGTTCCATTATCATTATTTGTATGGTTTATTGGTGCTTTCTTATGGGATGGTAGTTCATTTAGAAATTTACGCAACGATTACGATCCTTATTTTAAAGAACAAGCAACTATTAAAGTGGAGAAGAAGGAGCATGGAGCAGCTAAGCATGAAGCCACTGATGCAAAGCATGATGCCCCTGCAGCAAAACATGAAACAATAGGAACAAGTCACGAAACTGCTAAACCAGAAGTAGAACCCTATTATTAAATAGTAAGCTTTTAAAATTATAACGCATAAAAATAAAACCACCTCAATTAAAAAGGTGGTTTTTTAAATAGTAAAGATGTCTAAGAAATCCATTTACGGTTTATTAATTGCACTGGTAATACCAGTAGCCTGTTATTTGTGGTTGAAATCGGCAAGTGATACCGCTGTTATTATGCCACGCCATTATTTATTAGACACCGTTATGGAGCAAGTAGTAGATGGCAAACAAAAATCGGATAGCCTTTGGCATAAAACCAAGAATATAGAATTAGTGAATCAATTGGGCGATACGGTTAATTTGTATGACCAGCAAGGCAAAATAATTATTTTGGATTTATTTTTTACAAGCTGTCCTAGCATTTGCCCAAGGCTTACTAGTAATATGAGTAAGCTGCAACAATCTTTTTCTAGAGGAGGAGATGTACGCAAAAAGGTAGACACTTCTATTGTTCATTTTATGTCCATTAGTGTTGATCCAGTTAGAGACAGTGTGCCTGTATTAAGGGCCTATGCCAATAAGACGGGCGTGATTGCCGACAACTGGTGGCTACTCACAGGTAATCGCGATTCTATTTATAAGTTTGCTTTTGAGGAATTGAAAGTAGATCAATTTAGTCAAGAACCTATTAGCCCCGATTTTGTGCATACAAGCCGCTTTATTTTAATTGACAAAAAAATGCAAGTGCGTGGTTACTATAATGGATTAGATTCTACTTCCATTTTAAAGCTCGCAAAAGATGTAGGGTATTTAATGCTAGAAAAAGATAAGACCAAGAAAAATAAAATATTTCAAGACATTATAGACCTAAGCTGGCTATGGCTAATAATAGCCTTACTAGTAAGTGGTTTTGTTTACTATTTTAATACTAATTTTAATAAGAAAAATTAGGTTTAATGTTTAATTGGAATGAGCTTAGAGGCAAATATAAACAAGAAATAAGAGTAGGAATAGTTGTATTTCTAGCCTATATGTTAATGAGTGTTATAAAATTTTATTATATTTATTATAAATAAGAATTAATTTTTAAAATATGTTGGAACCTATTTTACAAAAGAACGATAAGCAAGCGAAATTATTAATTGGAGTATTTTCGGTAGTTGTATTTGTAGCCGTAAGCTTTTTAACTAAGTTTACCATTACAGTAGAACTACCCTTTGACAAACATATATTTGCCTTAGCGAACGCCATCATCAATGCTACAGTAGCTATTTTATTAGTAGCAGCTCTGGTGGCAGTGAAGCAAAAAAAATATACAGTGCATAAAAATATTATGCGAACGGCACTTTTTTTATCGGTATTATTTTTAGTCTCTTATATCGCACATCATTTATTAGCAGGGGAGACGAAGTTCGGTGATACCGACCATGATGGTATTGTAAGTATTGCAGAACAAGCAGTAGTAGGTAACTTAAGAGCCTTCTACTTTATTTTATTATTTACCCATATTATTTTAGCGGCTACCAGTTTACCTTTTATATTATTTACGGCTTACCGTGGTTTAACCAGCGAATTTGAAGACCATAAGAAAATAGCAAGAAGAATCTGGCCTATATGGTTTTATGTAGCAGTTACTGGGCCCTTGGTGTATTTAATGATATCGCCTTATTATAGCTAGTTTCCTTTATTAGATTTAGCTGTTTTTTTAGCTTTAGTAGTTGATTTGAGATGCTCGCTCTTATGTTTTGTAATATAGGCACTAATTTCTTGAAAATCTTTTTTAGTCATTTTGCTGGGGCCAATTACAAAGTCAACACCTTTTGGTTCTACAATAATATTTTTCATAGCTATATATTTTTAGGAAAATATTTATTAATAAGTAGTAATGATTCTTTTGGGTTAATAATCATTTTTTGACCATTTGTATTTACTGCACCTAAAGTTAATTCATAATGCTTAATTAAACTTGTTTTGGCATTAAAAGATATATACCCTTCAAACCCATATTCAAAAGACATTTTACAAGCAAAGGCTACCAAATTACCGGCTACGCCTAAATACATTTTTTGTTTATTTCGGTTAAAATGAGCGGTTTCAAGCAAATCCATAAAAACATGATCGGCTTGTATACTTATGCTTATTAAACCCTGGATTATATTTTTATTATCTTCTAATGTTAATTTATATATTAAGCGTCCCTTAGTATTAAACTCATTTACCCAATCAAATAACCATTTTTTATTTCCCTTTAAAATTTTAATATCTTTTTTATTCAATAATGAAATATTTGTTCTAAAGCTATCTCCAGTAATTCTATTTTGTATTGAATTAGTTAGTGTATCAATTGTAAAACTTTGATTTATTATTTGCATAGGTGCAACCTAATAAATCAGTTTAAAGTTTTTTGCAGTATAAATACTGTGTTTTTGTATTAATATGTCAATTCTAACATAGGGTCCCAGAAATGTTTTTCGAAATCTACTATGGTTTCGTTTTTCACCTTTATTTTTTCTTTGGCAAGTAGTTCTTGCATAGTTGTAGGAGTTTCAAAATGCGCCTTACCGCTTAGCATTCCATTTCTATTCACCACTCTATGCGCAGGCACTTTAGGTTTCACCCCATGTGATGCATTCATAGCCCAGCCCACCATACGTGAGCTGCCAGCTGTTCCTAAATATTTCGCAATAGCTCCATAGCTAGTAACACGCCCTTTAGGAATAAGACGAACTACATCAAATACATTTTGAAAAAAATCTTTAGTCTTTGGGTTGTATTGCATCAGGATTTTTAATTTCGCTTAATTCCTTTATAACTAATAACCTTGACCTTACAGGCTCAGCTACTGCCTCGTATGCATAAGGGCAGTGTCTGCAAGCATTACCACAGCAATAGCCTCTTTGCTTATGGTATAATTCTGTAAATACATATTTACCATCTACATCAATATAATATTCTACGCCTTCGGTCATTTTTTTAATATTCCTTTGCTTTAATTTTTAGTTTACTTTAATCTTCGTTTACTTTAGCTTTAGTTTACTTTAATCTTCATTTGCTTTTACGCCTCTTTCTCTTTTTGCATCGTGGGTTTCTGTTACTTCAAATGCAGCAATCATTTCTTTTAAGGTTTCATCTTTTGTAATGGGCAATGCTTTATCAATTTTAAATTGAATATAGTGGATACGATTACTACTAGCAATATTTAATCCCTCATAATAAGTTTTAATAGCACAGCGATCATCCCATTTATCCGATTGCATGAACTGGGTTCCATATACATCATCGGTAGCGGTAATTAATGTAAGGCCATAAAGTTCAATGACTGTTTTAGTAAATAAATATAAATTAGGGCTATCTGTTTTTAAATGTATAATACCACCGGGTTTAAGAAATTGCTGGTATAGTCTTAAAAACTGCGGGTGCGTTAAACGCTTTTTCGCTTTAGATAATCTTAATTGAGGATCGGGAAAAGTTATCCAAATTTCATCTACTTCTTCTTTGGTAAAATACTGAATGCTTTGCTCTATCTGCGTTCTAACAAAGGCTACATTTTTGATGGCCTCTTTATTCGCAATACTGGCGCCTTTCCAAATTCTATTACCCTTTATATCAAGGCCTAAAAAATTTTGTGCAGGAAATAGGCGCGCTAAACCTACCGCATACTCTCCACGCCCGCAAGCCAGCTCCAATATAATGGGCTTATTGGAGGTATTGTTTTTCGAACTATTACTAGCGCTAATTTCAAGCGTATCCAATGAAATGGGGTAGTGGCCCAAGCTTAATTTTTCAAAAAAGGCATTCCATTTCCCGGGCATACCCTGTGGGTATTCCAGTACATTCTCGTACTGCTTAATAGCTGCAAATTTGATCAGTTTTTTCTGGCCCATGGGGCAAAGATAAAGATTAGCCATTCAATATCTAGGGCTTTTAGGTTTCATCATAAAATCGTATATTAGTGATAATTATAGTTTAATCAATAGGGAAAATAAGAGGGAAAGTAAGAGGGGAAATAAGAGGGAAAATAAGAGGGAAAATAAGAGGGAAAATAAGAGGTTGATTGAGTTTACAGACCCCTATTTATAGGTACTATTAGTAGTAAAATAAATAATATTTTCACTACATTTGGTTAAATAATGTAATATGATATGAAAATCAGCAAGCTGATGGGGATACAACTCAATCCAATTTTATATCAGGAATATACTATTGCTTATTTAGGTTTTACAACAAACGGAAAATTGGTTCAAAATTCAGTATCATAATTCATAAAATAAAAAATTTACTATGAAAAAATTTTTAATTGCTTCGGTTTTATTCGTTTTTGTTTTCAATTTGACTACAAATGCACAAACAACTCAAGATAAAAGAATTAGAGTTGTAGCTGTATTTGCACACCCTGATGACGCTGATTCTAAAATGAGCGGAACAGCTGTACTTTTAGCTAAAATGGGAGTTGCTGTAAAATTTGTTGCTCTAACAAATGGTGACGCTGGTCACTATGCACAAGGGGGTGGCGTATTAGGACAAAGAAGAAGAGAAGAAGCACAGCGTGCTGCCAAAAAATATGGTATCGATGAATATGTTGTATTAAATAATCATGATGGTGAATTATTGCCGGACTTGAATGTTAGACTGCAAGTTATTCGTGAAATCAGAAAATGGAATGCTGATGTAGTTTTTGGTTTACGTCCTAATGATTATCATCCTGATCATAGAAATGCAGGTAAGTTAGTAGAAGATGCGTCTTATATGGTTGCTGTTCCTAATGTGGCTGCTGATGTGCCCGCATTAAAAAAGAATCCTCTTTTTTTATATATGCAGGATAATTTTAAAAAGCCTAATCCATTTAGCCATGACATTGTAATTGGTATCGATGAATCATTAGATCAAAAAGTAGATGGTTTAAATGAACATACTTCTCAAATGTATGAGTGGATGCCATGGATTGCAAATGGCGGCGAAATAGATCCTCAAGTTCCAAAAGATCCAGCAGCAAGAAAAGCTTGGTTAAAAAGTCGTTGGATGGAAAGAACCGTTATTCCAGCACAAAAAGCTGGTTTAGCTAAATGGTATTCTCCTGAAAAAGCAGCTAGCTTTAAATATGCAGAATCATTTGAAATTACAGAATATGGGGCACAGCCAACAGAGGCTGATATTAGAAGATTGTTCCCAATGTTATCCAAGAAATAAGTTTATAATTATCTAATACCTAGTCTTAACGCAGTTAAGACTAGGTATTTAAATACTGCATGTGAAAAAGAACTACCTTATAGTAAGTTTGGTATTGTTGACATTTTTTGTCATTTCTTTTTTGACAAATATCATCGGTCCTCTCATTCCTGAAATTATCAATTCTTTTAGCTTAAGCTTAACCTTAGTCTCTTTTCTTCCTTTTGCATTTTTCATTGCTTATGGTTTTATGTCAATACCCGCTGGTGTTATGACTGAAAAATATGGAGGAAAATTTGTGAT
>CALPSK010000005.1 GCA_943326215.1 Sediminibacterium ginsengisoli
GGGAGTTGAAATAGCCTTATTAGAGGAAAAAAAGTTAGTTGAAATACATAACGAAAAACTAGATGCCCGTTGGTCTGTAGGAGACTTGTATTTAGGAAAAGTCAAAAAAATTATCCCTGGCCTGAATGCTGCCTTCGTGGATGTGG
Organism: Sediminibacterium ginsengisoli; assembly: GCA_943326215.1. Taxonomy (GTDB): domain Bacteria; phylum Bacteroidota; class Bacteroidia; order Chitinophagales; family Chitinophagaceae; genus Sediminibacterium; species Sediminibacterium ginsengisoli_D. The sequence continues at coordinate 147 of CALPSK010000005.1, forward strand.
GCTTTGAAAAAGATGCCTTTTTACATTATACCGACCTTAGTCCCTATATAAAATCCATTTTAAAGTATACGCAGCAGGCTACTGCTGATGAAAACAATCAATTTGATTTTTCTAAGTTTCAATCCGCTCCTGAAATTATAAAAACAGGAAAAATTTCTGAAGTACTTAACGGTAAGCCGCATATTTTAGTACAAATTTTAAAAGAGCCTATTGCTGCTAAAGGACCAAGGCTTACTTGTGAAATATCATTAGCGGGTCGCTTTGTAGTGCTTACCCCCTTTAATGAAATTGTAGCTGTCTCTAAAAAAATTCATTCAGGGGAAGAGCGCAAACGCTTACAAAAAATATTTGAAGGGGTAAGGCCTAAGAATTTTGGAGTCATTGTTAGAACCGCTGCGGAAGGAAAGTCCACTGCAGAATTACACGAAGACTTATTAACTCTTACACAGAACTGGAAAAATATTCAATCTAATTTAAAAGGGGCTATGCCACCGACTAGAATTATGAATGAAGAAAGTAAAACGACTAGTATACTTAGAGATTTATTAAATGAAGACTTTAATAAAATTGTAGTAAACGATAAAAAGATATTCGACATTACTTTAAGTTACTTACAAAGAATAGCCCCGCAAAAAGCCAATATACTTTCTATGTATACTGGAGATCAAGTAATTTTTGATCAGTATGGTATTACCAAACAAGTAAAATCTTCTTTTGGTAAAACAGTAAATTTAAATAGTGGCGCCTACTTAATTATTGAACATACAGAAGCCCTACATGTAATAGATGTAAACTCTGGTTTTAAAAGTGTGAGCAATAACCAAGAAGAGAATGCCCTTCAAACCAATTTAGAAGCGGCAGAGGAGATTGCTAGACAACTAAGACTCAGAGATATCGGAGGTATTATTGTGGTCGATTTCATTGATATGAAACTACCTGAGAACCGCAAGAAAGTACATGAAGCCTTAGAAGATTATATGAAGACGGATAGAGCAAGACATACTGTACTGCCTATTTCAAAATTTGGACTCTTACAAGCTACCCGTCAAAGAATTAGACCCGAAGTCAATATCAATACTTCTGAGGACTGTCCTGCTTGTGTGGGCACAGGTAAGATAACCTCTGCTTTATTATTAGAAGATGAAATGGAGAAAAAACTAGCTTATTTAACTACACATGGCCATAAGTCATTGATTATTATGGTACATCCTATCATACATTCTCATTTAACCAAGGGTATTTTCACTAGTATCATTAAGCGTTGGAAAAAGAAGTATAAAATTAAATTAAGCTCTCAGCCCTCTAATACCAGTCATTTAGTAGAATACCGTTTTTTAGATGAGCAGCAAGAGAGTATTGTTTTTTAAAATAATCGTAATTTTAAAATAATTATACATTACCCCATAAAGGTATTATAGTAGAATTTTTTACGTAGTTATAAAGAGCAGCATAAATATGAAAAAAATAATTTTTACTTTTTTACTCGCTATAGTTTGCTTTTATGCACAAGCAACAAAAATAAAAATTTACTATTTTTTAGCTACTACCTGCCCTATTAGTCAAAAATATACTCAAGAAATAAATAGACTAAATAAAGTATATACTTCAAAAGATATTGAAATGTTTTTGGTGTTCCCCACTGTTAAAAAAAATAAAAAAGAGATTGAAGCATTTTGTGCAACTTATCAAATGACAATGCCCTATATCATGGATCGTAATTTCGCATTAACAAAACAATTGAATGCAAAAATCACACCCGAGGTATTTGTTGTAAATGAAAATAGAGAAATTGTATACCATGGCGCCATTAATAACTGGTATTATGCATTAGGAAAAAATAGAATGCATATAACTGAACATTATTTAGAAGATGCCATCAAAGCCATCCTAAATAAAGAAAAGATTCTGAAAGACTATGTTGCTGCGATTGGCTGTTTTATAAAATAGCGCCTAGATTCCTTAGAGGGGCTTATTTTCATCGCCCGGTTTATAGGCAACATAATAAATTACCAAGTTCATCATTTCATCATTGGTACCCCATCCATACCCAACATCCTTGGGTTGCTTATTGGGGTTACGTTCATTATTAAGGGTGTTATCATACTGCGCCTCTGCATAAATTACAGAGCCTTTTGGAAGATATAAATACTTTTGAAAAGTGTAGGTCATTTGCCAGTTAAAATCCCAGTCTGGGATATTGATGAGCTGCACAACATCTCCAGAAGGCGTTGCCGCAAAGGCCTTAAATTTCCTTCCTAATAGGTGCATATGAGGCATGATAGAAATCAAAGATACATCCTGGGTGAGCACTGCAGAGCGCATATAAAAAGTAGCCACTTGGTTAGCCTTAATGATAAAGGGTAAATTAGAAATATTGTCTTCCTTCAAAGTCAAAGTTATTACTTCACGCTCTACAGGTTTATCTCTAAATTTAATTCTAATGAAGGAGGAGTCACTGCTTACAATAGGAGAAGGTGAATAATGTACATTTAAAATAAAATTAGAACCTTGAAATAATTTTTTTCCCGTTCCTTCAGGAAAAACAATTTTATCATTCCCAGGTACCCAACCAAAAAGAAAATTGTCAGCCAAGGGCTTAGTTTGGAATTTGTATACTCCAGTATCCGATTCCGACATACCGTCTATTCCGGCAATGCTACCTGTGGTATCTGTCATTATCCTACTATGGTGCACCAATTTTTTATTACCTGGAACAAACTGAATAGACTTAATCATTTTCGGTGCTAGATTATTAAGGGGGGCATAAAAAAATCTAAACTCTTCTTTTCCCAGCTCATTTATTTGAAATGCTTTCTGCATGCCAACACTAATATCATAATCATTCACATTTATTGACTCAGGTGCATTTTTTTGGTGTATATCTATTGGAATAGGGTCTCCCTTACGTTGTTTTTTTTGCCCTTTTGCAGTCCCAGTATTGATCCATGTTTGTATTAGTTGAATCTCATCAGCAGAGAGTGTATTTTCATTTTTATAATGCTGAAAGGCAATATCTGCTTTAAAGGGGGGCATATACCTAGTCTTGGTCACGTAGCCTATAAAATTTGATCTGGATGCCACATCCTCATAGCTTAGTAATGAAAATGGGGCCAAGCCCTCTTGATTGTGACAGGGTGCACAATGGGTCTTAACAATTACAGCAATATCCTTGTAGTAATTGACCTCTTGAGGCTTTACCTCTTGAGACTTTAAGTCTTTGGTTGGATAGAAAAAAATAAATAGTATGAATAGAATAGAGAGGATGGATAATACTTTATTTCTCATACTTTATTATAATTACAAGTAAAACTACGATATCTATTAAAAAAAAATGGGAATAAACAAGTTTATTCCCATTTTTTATATTTAGTAAACTAATTATTTAACAGACCATGTAACACTTGCATTTGCTTGTATTGCTGGTTGACCAGAATATAATTCAATGTTTACAATAGATACAGACCACCACTTATAGACAAGCCCATTAGAGCCTGTGAATGCCCATGATAGTACAAAACTATTATTCTTATCGAAGCGTTTACCTGCTGGACGAGAAGCACCAAATACATCAACACTTCCCTTACCATAGTCAAATTTATTAGTCGCGAACAGCTTATATACATCATCTGCAGAAACTGTAAAGGTACTTGCTTCGTTATTTCCCTTAGCGTCCATAACCTTGAATGACTTTGTGCCATGATTAGCTGTAGCAGGATTACCATTTTTATCGATATAGGCTTCCCTAAGAGTAATAAAAAGCTCTTGTTTACTCATAGTTAGGGTGCGATTTACATCGATCCACTTAAGTTGCATATTAACAACAGAAGCGGCATCATCCCCACTTACAAAGGATCCACTATTTAATTTACCCTGACCATATACGCCTGGCTCTGGCTTGGCAACAGGATTTAACTCTTCCTTTTTACATGATACCAGTAATAATGCAACTAATATGATGGATAATAAATTTTTCATTGTTTTTTTCATTTAGTTCAGTTTTAAAATTTAAACTTAAGTACATCCCAGAAAACCGGATCATTATAAAATAATGGCAAAGGTTTAGGCGCATTTGGATTTAAAGTAGCCTCTGATACTGGAATAGGTAATCTTAATGCAAATTGAGAGTTTAGTGTAATTGGAGGTGGGATATTTGAAGGATAACCATTTCTTCTAAATGCGTTATACATTTCAAAACCGTTGCCCCAACCTGCAAAATACGCTTCATATAAAACCTTATTCAATTTAACCTCATTCGTTGCTGATGCATCATAATTAGTTAAAAATGCAGTAACATAATTTTCTACATCGGCCTCTTTAACAGCAATAGAACTTGCATCTTTAGATACTCCGAAATCAGATACATTTTTTATTGACTCTCTGATTGCTTTTTCTGCAGTCGCTTTTGGATCTCCAAAATTATAGGCTAACTCAGCTTCTGCTTTCCAGAAATTAACCATATTGCTAGTAATCATTGGGAAAATTCCCGCTCCACCAGAATTTGTTTTTGTATTTAACACATAAGGAGCATTTGCACGATTATCATACAAACCTGCCGCTGGATAAACACCTGGAACCATTCTATAACGAACGTCCTCAGATACACCAGACTGGTCTCCACGGAAACGACCAAAATAACCGGCAAAATAAGCAGAATCTGCTTTGGTATCAGCTAGTACCCCAGCTGTTCTTGCTTTAGTCCAAGCGTCTGGATTCAATACTAAGTAAGCACCTTGTACTGGAGTGGCACCTCTGTCTGTTGGGTTTGCTTGATCAAGGATCTTATCGTATTGTCTTCTAAAATAGAAAGGTAAACGAGGATCTTTGCGCAATAACATTTCAAACATATACTGAGCAGAGATGTAGGTAAAATTGTTATTAGCTAAATAAGCAGCTGTAAACCAAGGATGTCTTAAGTCTGGAGAAATTTGACCGCCATATTTCCAAGTAAAGTCTTGTGATGTGCTTTCGATAATACCACCAGTTGCTTTTAAAGCAGCTTGAATATCAGCAGAAGCATTTGTATTTACTTTTCTTGAAGTCATTAACATACGAAGTCTTACTGAATTCGCAAAGCGAATCCAAGAAGCCTTACTACCTCCATACATAATGTCTCCAGTAACTGTATAAGGACTAGAAGCCGTTAAGTTAAAAATGGCAGAATCAAGCAATTTATAACACTCAGTATAAATAGCTTTTCCATCATCAAACTTTGGATTGATATTTAATTTCGCAGCATTTCCTAAGAAAGCTTCTGAGAAAGGAACTGTTCCAAAAAGATCTACCATAGTAGAAAAGCTATAGGCTTTAAGGGCTTGAGCAATTCCTAAATAAGGCTTGTTGTCTGATTTTTTTGAAGCAATAATTACTTCTTCTAAATCCTTACCTGGGCCTGTGTAAAAATTTGACCAACTACCATAGAAGCTATTGGCTCCTAATCCGTAAGAGTCAGAAGAAGAAATGACTCCCATAAAACCCATTTGGGTATTGTTGAGACCTTCCATAAAGCCTGCCATATTTCGCTGTGCCTCTGGCAAAAGCAATTCTGCAGTACCCTTTGTTGGAGAGTTTGGATCGGTATTTATATTCAAGTCAAATATATCAATTGACTTGTTGCAAGATGCGAAAGACAATGCCATGGTAACAATTACGAGGCTTGCTAACGATTTTGACTTTTTATAAAAATTGTATTTCATATTGTAAAATTAGCTATTGGTTAAAATTAAAATGTTACTCTTAGGTTAAGTCCGAATCTTCTTGTGCTTGGTGCAGCGCCTAAGTCAATACCTTGAAGATTTGAACTGGCAACATCACTAAGTACCTCTGGGTCGAAATTTAAGCCTTGCAACATGTTAGGAGCATAGAACCATAAGTTTCTACCGCTGAAGCTTAAAGTAGCAGATCCAAATGGAGTCTTCTTTAAGTATTGCTTAGGTATAGAATAACCTAAAGTTGCTTCTCTTAAACGTATTGTTGTTTTGTCATAAATATTAGTATCATCTGGACCATAAGCACCGAAACCATCAGAGAAATAATAATCAAATGCAGAAATACTTGTTGTATTCTTAATGGCTTTACCATTTGCATCCAATATTGCTGTTTTTGTATCATTATTACCATAAACCCCTGGAATTACATAAACCCCTTCACGATTCTCGTTCACCTTTAACTGACCACGAAGTAATAATGACGCGGCAGTAATTGAGTAAATTTGTCCACCTTGCCACCAATCAAATAAGGTAGAAAAAGTTAAATTTTTATAAGTAAACGTGTTGGTGATACCTAATTTGAAATCAGGGTTTGGATTACCAATGATGTCATCTTGTTCAGCATAGATATGAGTACCACCAGAACCACCTTGTCCTGGCCAGATTAATCTGTTTCCATCCGCGTCTCTAGCTGCTCCAAGACCATACAACATACCAAATGGTTGTCCTACTCTTTGAACGTTAGAAATAAATGCACCATTACCTAATATAATGTCTGCACCTTGATCATCTGTTTTTAATACTTGAGAAACCACTCTGTTAAATGCGAAATAAGTATTCCAAGTAAAACCAGAATTTGTTTTTATCCAAGTAAAATCAAGACCTGCTTCATATCCCGTGTTTTCTATACTACCCGCATTGATTGCTTGAGTAGAGAAACCAGAACTTACTGGAATACGCTTAGTAACGAATAAGTCTGTAGAGGTTTTAACATAGTAAGTTAAATCCATCTTAATTCTACCATCTAAGAAATTCAAGTCAGCACCAAATTCAATCTCTTGCAAACCTTCTGGTTTTAAACCCGCATTCTTCAATGCATTAGATAATGAAGAAGAATAAACAGTTGCTCCTGATGGAGTTAAATAAGAGGGTGAAGTTACATTGTAAGTTGTTGCTAATTGATATGGAGGTACATCACGTCTTGTTTGAGCGAAGTTGGCTCTTACCTTACCATAAGACAATATTTTATTAGAAATATTCAACGCATCTGTGAAAATATAACTCAAACCAGCACTTGGATAGAAATAGTTTCTATTATCAACTGGTAGAGTAGAAGACCAGTCATTTCTACCTGTTAAGTTCAAAAACAAGTAGTTTTTGTAAGAGAAGTCAAAGCTACCAAAAGCTCCTAAGATTCTTCTCATTTCGTTATAATCACTACCTACTTGAGATTGAGCAGTATTGGTTAATTTATATAAGTTAGGTACAATAAATCCTACACCAGAACTGTAAAGTTGTGAATTACTTCTTTCGTTAGATTCAGCTCCTAATCTAGCAGTCATATCAATATCTTTTGTTAGAGATATAGACTTAGTTGTTGCTAAGAATTGGAAGTTCTTTTCTGAATTGACAATATTTGAAGACCACATGCTACCTATACCGCCGCCTGAGTTACCACCTGCACGCGTGATCTCTCTTTGGTTCTCTGAATAAGTATTCAAACCACCTTGCATTGACAAATTCAACCATTTTGTAACATCATAGGCAACTTTAATGTTACCGAAAATACGATTTACATTACTATTGAATAAGTTATACTTAGCAGTCCAATAAGGGTTGTCAGTAGGTCTGTAGAAAATATTGTTTCCGTTCACAGGATTCTCAAATGGCATTTGATCCATTGGGAAACTACGTGGGAAATAATACAAACGATCAAAGATTGAACCGCCTGTACCGCCACCATAGTCACCAAATAAACTAGCTCCTGATTTAGGATTTTGTTGTCTATTGTTTACATAGTTTAATGAACCTGAAACTTTTAAGCCATTTGCTAATTGAGCATTACCTCCAACTGAAACCGATGTTCTTCCAGTTTCAGAATTAGGAATGATACCACTATTTGCTGCACGACTAGCAGTTGCAGTGAAGTTGTTTTTAGCATCTCCTGCGCTAATATTAAGACTGTTTTCAACAAGCATCCCTGTTTTAAAGAAATTATTTATAATGTCATACCCTTTGTACTCTAATGAATCAGGTAATGAAGGGAATAGACCTGGATATCTTGTTTTGATTTGAGTAGGTACAAATCTTTGAATAGGGTAATTTAAGATTCCTCCAGATTGAGCGTTAACAAAAGCCGCTTGGTCTGCAAAAGGACCTCCCCAGTTACCAATGAAACCACCATTATAGTTTTGGTTTGAACCTTGTCCGTATTTATTTTGATAGTCAGGTACAGAAGCAATTGACTCTGTATTGTAAGATACTGAGTAGCTAACTTCTAAACCTTTTTTAGACTTTGCACCAGATTTAGTAGTAATTAAGATAACACCATTGGCAGCTCTTTGACCATATAGTGCAGATGCAGAAATACCTTTTAACACGGTCATAGACTCAACGTTATTAGGATCAATATCAAATGCTCTATTAGAGAAAGTACTTGCTCTATCGAAACCAACAGATTGGTTTACACTATTATCAAATGGTATACCATCCACTACAAATAAAGGTTGGTTAGAAGAAGAGAAAGAAGTATTACCACGAAGGTTAATTCTAGTAGATTGACCCGGAGATCCACCACCACTAGTAATATCAACTCCTGGTACTTTACCAGCAAGAGCACGAAGTAAATCCGGCTCAGCTTTTTGTTGTAACTGTTCTGCTTTTACATCAGATACAGCGTATACAAGTTGCTTCTTTTCTTTACGAATACCCAATGAAGTTACCACTACATCATTTAGGGAACTAACATCATTTGCTAAAGTAATGGTTAAGTTGGCTGCAGCCGTTACTTCAGTAGCAACGTATCCGATCGCACTTACACTTAATTTTGCATTAGCAGATGTAAGTGTTAATTTAAACACTCCATTGTCATCTGCATTAACACCTTGTCTTGTACCTTTTACTTTGATAGCAGCTCCAGAAATTGGATTACCAGCTTGATCCAATACCTTACCAGAGACAGCTGTCTGCGCTAGTGCCGATGTTACAATCAAGGCAGAAGCACAAAAACTAATTAGAAATTTTTTTATCATATCTATTTTTTTATCTATGAACTTTACTTGTATCTTTTTTAATACAATTTTCATGAAATTAAATACAAATATTATTTTTTCAAAAAAATTAACAAATAAATAATAAAAAAAATATTTATTATTCAAAATTTAAAACATAACTAATTGAAAATAAATTATTTAAATACTAATAAAAAAAAATCATGGGAAAAATTTTTGTTTAATTTTTAGTTTATTTTTTTTGGTAATTAATTAGACAAAAATGAATTTACCCCATTTCTAAAAAAATGTAAATGGCCTATTTTTTTGAATTAATTTGACAAAAATGCAATTCCCCTTTCTAGTTTAAATAAGTCAAATAGCCCATTTTTTAAGCAAAGCCCCCAATTTTCGGTAAATACCTGCCCAAAGATGGATTATCGAATTATCTTTACTATTATGAGTAAATCTAAATCTGCTTTCTTTTGCAATAATTGTGGATACGAATCCACCAAGTGGGCGGGCAAATGTCCTTCTTGCAATGAGTGGAACACCTTTACCGAAGAATTAATTGATAGCGGCAAGGAAAAAGAAAGTACTTGGGAAGAGTATCATACGAATCAAAAAGGCACTACGGTTATTGCCATTAATGAAGTCAATAGTTTATCAGAAAAAAGAATTGATAGCGGAGACGCTGAATTAAATAGAGTATTAGGTGGCGGTATTGTACTGGGCTCTATAATATTAGTTGCAGGGGAACCTGGCATTGGAAAAAGTACTTTGTTTTTACAACAAGGTCTTTTAATGAAGGAGCAAGTTGTGTTGTATATCAGTGGAGAGGAAAGTATTCAGCAAATAAAAATGCGTGCCGATAGATTGAATATCAAAAATGATCAATTTTTTTTATTAACGGAAACACATACTGCTGCTATCTTTAAAGCCATTAAGAAATTAAAACCAACGGTGGTCATTGTCGATTCTATTCAAACCTTAGAATCCAATGTCATTGAAGCGGCAGCGGGCAGCGTCTCTCAAATAAAACAAACTGCTGCAGAATTTCAACGCTTTGCGAAAGAAACAGGCACACCGGTTTTTTTAATAGGACATATTACAAAAGAAGGAACCATTGCGGGGCCAAAAATACTGGAGCATATGGTGGATACCGTATTGCAATTTGAAGGAGATAGACATTACGCGTATAGAATGTTACGCACTTTAAAAAACAGATTTGGTGGCACTAGTGAATTAGGAATTTATGAAATGACTAGCGAGGGTATGAAAGTAGTAACCAACCCCTCTGCTTTTTTAATCGCCCAAAGAAATGACGCCCTAAGTGGCAGTACTATAGCCGCTTCTATGGAAGGTATGCGTCCTTTATTAATTGAAGTACAAGCCTTGGTCACACAGAGTGTGTATGGCACACCACAAAGAACCGTCACTGGTTTTGATTTAAGAAGATTACAACTTTTATTAGCCGTTTTAGAAAAACGTGGTGGCTTTGCTTTTGGCATGAAAGATGTTTTTGTAAATATTGCAGGCGGACTTAAAATAGAAGATCCTTCTATGGACTTGGCCATTATACTAGCCTTACTTTCTTCTTTCGAGGACCTTCCCCTTCCACAAGGTATTTGCTTTGCAGGCGAAGTAGGACTGAATGGAGAAATTAGAGCAGTGAATAGAATTCAACAAAGAATTGCAGAGGCCGAAAAATTAGGCTTTGAAAAAATAATTATTTCAAGCTTTAATCAAAAAGGAATTGATACTAAAAAATTAGGTATTAGTGTGGTGGCTGTTGAAACAGTAGAAGAAGCCTATAAGCTCTTCTTTAATGCTTAAAGAATTCTTACCTAGCGCGCTTCTAAAAACTATTCAAAAATATAGCGCTGGTTTTTTACATTTATTTTATCCGCATATTTGTATGCACTGTGGCAGCGAAGAACTAAGCCCAGAGACGGTTTTATGCGAGGCCTGTGAAAAAAATTTACCCTACACCGAATTTTTAGCCATTGAAAATAATAAGGTAGAAAAAATATTTTGGGGCAGGGTGCCTATACAAAAAGCAGGTGCCAGTTTATTTTTTACCAAGGACAGTATTGTACAGTCTTTAATTTTTGCTTTAAAATATAAACACCAAAAAAAAGCAGGAAGACTACTTGGAAATATTATGGGGAAAGATATAATGAATAGCCAACGCTTTAATAATATTAATTGCATGATACCCATTCCCCTTAGTAAAAAAAAGCAAAGACAAAGAGGGTATAACCAAGCCCAGGTAATTTGTGAAGGCATTCAAGAAAAATTACCTCATATACCTATTGTTCCCGTTTTACTCAAAGAAAAAAGTTCAAAGAGTCAAACTCGACAAAATAGAATTGAAAGAAATCATCTTAGCGAACAGCCCTTCAAGTTAATAGACCCCAGTTCGCTAAAGAATAAAAACATTTTAATCGTAGACGACGTCATTACTACCGGCGCCACCATGGAAGCCGCAGCTATTTACTTGTGGAAAGAGGCCCAGCCCCAGTCAATAAGTATAGTGGCTGGTGCCTATACGATCTAGTCAACTTTTTCTAAAATATTGTGTTATATTTATTGTTCAAATAAAGTTGCTGAAAAGCAAAAAATATAAAAGACTCAAAATAATATACAACGAATTATAAAACTTAGAAATAATAAAAAAATTAAACGCAATTATTATGAAAACATTATTAAGCATTTTACTTATGGCCACTGTATTTACAACGAATGCACAAAGCATTCATAGCTTTACCGTAAAAAGTATTGACGGTAAAAATTTAAACCTAGCTAGTTTTAAAGGTAAAAAAATATTAATTGTAAATACTGCTTCTAAATGTGGTTATACACCTCAATACGAAGGACTAGAAAAAGTATATGAGCAGTATAAAGATAAATTAGTAATTATAGGATTTCCTTGCAACCAATTCGGTGGACAAGAAGCAGGAACCAATGAAGAGATTGCAGATTTTTGTAAAAAGAACTACGGTGTTAGCTTTCCTTTAGCCGATAAAATTGATGTGAAAGGGAGCAATGCTGCACCTATTTATCAATGGCTTACACAGAAGTCAAAAAATGGAATTCTAGACGCTAGCATTTCTTGGAATTTTAATAAATTTTTGATTGATGAGAATGGCAAAATGATGGCTTATTTTCCAAGTAACGTCAAGCCAGATAGCGATGCTATTTTGTCTTATTTAAAATAGTTTTATAGGCCCGTATTTTAACCCCGCTTTATAAACTATCCATTATCTTCGTTGCATGTTATTTAGCGAAGTTATAGGACAGGAGGCTTTAAAAAAGCAATTGGTTCACTTAGTAGAACAAAAAAGACTAAGCCATGCTTTATTATTTGCTGGCCCAGAAGGCGCTGGGGCCCTACCTTTAGCCATTGCCTTTGCACAATACATAGTAAGTCTTCCGGCCAATAATGAAGGCGCTGTGGCCGACTTATTTGGAGCAGCTGCTACAGAAGTTAAAGCAGATACTTTTTACACACCGGATCAAATAGAAAATTTACCTGCTTATCATAGAGCCAGTAAACTCATGCACCCCGATTTGCATTTTTCATTTCCTTCCATTACAGAAAAGCCAGGACAAAAAAATTTAAGTGCTAATTATATTGAAGAGTGGAGAGAGTTTATCATGGGCTATCCTTATGGAAATGTTTTTGATTGGTTACAATTTATCAAAGCTGAAAACAAACAAGGTAATATTAGCGCCGATGA
>CALPSK010000006.1 GCA_943326215.1 Sediminibacterium ginsengisoli
CCAGTGATGGGTGGCCATAGTGAAAGCGTGAATGTAGAATTTGAAAATGAATTTGATTTAAAAGAACTAATTGATATTCTTGCTGCAGCACCTGGTGTAATTGTACAACAAAGTGATGCAGATCAATTTTATCCAATGCCTTTATGGGCACATGAAAAAGACGATGTATTTGTAGGTCGCTTAAGAAGAGATGAAACGCAAGCTAAAACTTTGAATATGTGGATTGTAAGTGATAACCTACGTAAAGGCGCTGCTACCAATGCCATTCAAATTGCTGAATACTTAGCTTCGAAAGGAATTATTTAGTTTCTACTAATTATTAAAAGATAAATACTTTTAAATATTAAAAGTCAAATACTTTTTATTCTTCACTCTCGTCATTACGCTAAAATATATAAATACGAACTAAAAGTCTGAACTCGCACTACGTGCTCAGACATGCAGACTTTTTTAACGTTCGAATTTATATATTTCTTTACGCTATGACTCAAAGTTCAGAATCAAAATTGCATTTGACTTTTAATATTTTGAAATGATAATTAAGACTCCTTAATAAATAGCAATAAAGAAATTCAATTTTGAGCGAACTTTTGAGCGAAGCGATAGAGAGCGAAAAATTAGGATTTCGAATTGCTATTTATAAGCTCCACAAAATCAGCTTCGCTTATAATTTTGATGCTAGCTATTTTTTTAGCTTTCTCTAATTTGCTACCAGCGTCTTCACCCACGACTAAGTAATTTAATTTACTACTCACGCCACCAAGTATATGACCGCCTCTTGACTCTACCATGGCTTCGGCCTCGGAGCGTTTTAATTGAGTAAGCGTGCCTGTAAATAAAAAGTTAAGTCCTGCTAAATTGCCATCTACTGCAGTGTCATTGGTTTGAATCATATTCAATCCCAATTTTTCTAAACTTTCAATAAGTTCAATATTTTTAGGCTCATGAAAGAATTGATAAATACTAGTGGCTACTTTAATACCTACATCATCAAAGCTTTGTAGTTGTTCTTCTGTAAAATCTTTTAAATCTAAAATATGCTGAATATGACTAGCAATGGTTTTGGCGGTGGTTTCTCCTACAAAGCGAATACCCAAAGCGTAAATGAGTCTATATAAAGGCTGGGTTTTTGAAACCTCAATAGCAGCATTTAAATTATCAATACTTTTTTTACCAAAACCTTCTAAGCCCGTTATTTTACTAAAGTCCAATTGGTAGAGGGAAGGGATATTTGTAAGTAGGCCTAGTTCATAAAACTTTCTAATATTGGCTTCGCCAAAACTTTTGATATCCATTGCATCTTTACTTACAAAATGTATAATGCGTTCAATTATTTGCGCGGTACATAAAGGACTATTGCATCTCCAAACAGCTTCGGCCTCTTCTTTTTCAAGTAATGCATTGCATACAGGGCAGTTGGTGGGGAATTGAATAATTTTTTCTTTACCCGTTCTTAATTTGGGGATGGATTGTACAATTTGTGGAATTACATCGCCTGCTCTTTCTATAATAACGGTATCGCCTAATCGTAAATCTTTTTCTTTAATGTATTCTTCATTGTGCATGGAAATACTAGACACCGTTACGCCCCCTAATGCTACTGCTTTTAATTTAGCCACTGGAGTCACGGCACCGGTGCGTCCCACTTGAAATTCAACCGATTCTAAAATGGTAGTGGCTTGCCTTGCTTTAAATTTATAAGCAATGGCCCATCTTGGATGATGGGAAGTCATGCCCAGTTTTTCTTGTAAAGCAAAATCGTTTACTTTAATAACCAGCCCATCAATTTCATAAGGAAGTGAATCGCGCTGCGCTTCAAACTCGCTACAAAATGAAATTACCTTCTCTACGCCCTTAATAATTTTTTTCTCTTTTTGAGGAGACCTGAAACCCATATTCCATAATAGTTCTAGAGAGCCACTATGGCTACTTAATAAAGGGCTTAGTGTAGTTTTAGGGGCAGGTAAAAAATAACTGATATGGTAAATGAAAGCGTCTAAGTTTCTTGAAGCAACTTCCTTTGGGTCCTTCATTCTTAAACTACCTGCTGCTGCATTGCGTGGGTTAGCAAGCGTAGCAATTTGTTTTTCTTTTAATTTTTCATTGAAATCGGCAAAGGCTTTTTTACTCATGATTACCTCACCTCTAATTTCCATTTGTTGAATACCATTTTCAAGTAAGGGAATACTTAAAGGAATGGATCTAATTTGTTTTATATTATTTGTAATATCTTCTCCTGCTACACCATCACCTCTTGTGCAAGCGCGCACTAATAAATCATTTTCATACAGTAGTGAAATACTAGCTCCATCAAATTTTGGCTCTACACAATAAGTAATCTCCTCTAGGCTGGCGCCTTCTTTGGCTTTGCGATCAAAATCAATTAAGTCTTCTGCATTATAACTATTTTCCAAACTTAACATGGGCACTAAATGCGCCACGGTTTCAAAAGAATTATTTAAACTATTACCTACTCTTTGACTTGGAGAGTCTTTAGAAATTAATGACGAATTCGCCGATTCAATGGTAATTAAATGCTGATATAATTGGTCGTATTCAAAATCGCTTATAAAAGGCTCGCTTGCCACATAATATTGATACTCGTGAAACTTAAGCAGTTCTTTTAAAGGCCCTAATTCGATTTTATGGGGCTGCGACAAATAGGTCGTTGTGAGCGATTGTAAACTTTTTAATTTGGAGGTATTATACATGCTGTAAAATGTCTGCTAAAATACAAATTGTTTTATTCTTTTATTTCGTATTTTGAGGATAAGATTTTTTTTCTTTTGCTTATGCTTGAATATGATAAATCTATTGTATCCTTGGTGTAATCTTATCCTACAATACCCTTAACGGCGGACGGCGTGATATTCGGTTTTGACCAAAATTCACTCAAAATTTACTAATCAAGAGCGATTTAGCCCAGTTCACTGACAAATACTCTTTATTAGGTAATAATGTCAAATCCAATGAGGATTTGGATGATGCCGCCCATCGGGTACTTTTTGAGAGAAATGTGATTGCTTGCCTATAATTTAATACCTTTATTCACTATTTAAACAGGTATTATTATGTTATATTCAATGACGGGATATGGTCGTGCAGAAGCTACTTTTAAAGACAAGACCATTTTAGTAGAAGTAAAATCGCTGAACGGTAAACAATTTGATTTGCGTTTGAATATTCCCTTCATGTTAAAGCCTTATGAAGTAGAGATAAGAAATAAGTTAAATGAAACTTTATTAAGAGGAAGTGTAGAATCTACTATAACTATTAAGTCCAATGGGATCTCTAAGCCAGTAACAGTGAATAAAGAATTAGCTAAATCCTATTACCAACCCATTGTGGAATTAGCCGACGAGTTGGGAATTCCAAAAGAAAATATTTTAAGCACTTTATTAAAAATGCCCGATGTGGTTTCTTCTAGTAGTGAAGTATTGACTGAAGAAGAGTGGAAACAAATTCAAGATTTATTACAAGAGGCTATTAAAGCTTTAATACAACACCGTTTAGAAGAAGGCAAGTCAGTTGAAAAAGATTTACTAGAGCGCGTAGCAGCTATTGAAGCGCATCAAGCAGATATTGAAAAGTTTGAACCCAATAGAAGAGTGAAGATTAAAGAGGGCTTAGTTAAATTATTGGAACAACATGTGGGCCCTGATAAATATGATAATAACAGATTAGAGCAAGAGCTTATTTATTATATTGAAAAAATTGATATTTCTGAAGAGAAAGTAAGATTGAATAATCATTGCACTTATTTCAAAACGGTTTTAAAAGAAGCAGAGCCTTCTAAGGGCAAAAAACTTTCTTTTATTTTACAAGAAATGGGCAGAGAGATAAATACCACAGGCTCTAAAGCCAATGATATGGAAATGCAGAAGTCTGTGATTTTAATGAAAGATGAATTAGAGAAAGCAAAAGAACAAATATTAAATGTTTTATAAGATGGGTGTATTGAAAAATAAAATAGCATTTATTTTACTTAGTATGTTTTTTGTTTTGTCTGCATGTGAGACCAAACAACTTTTTGAACAAAGTACTATTTACCCCAATCATAACTGGCCTTCTAAACAAGCTACTAAGTATCAGTTTAATGTTACAGATACAGCAGCTAGCTATAAAATATTTTTTGTTATCAGACACCACAATGCCTATCATTATAAAAACATTTGGCTGGACCTTATTATTAAAAGCCCTACAAATCTTATTACTAAGCAAGTATTGAATCTAAACTTAGCAGATGATGCTAAGGGATGGTTAGGCACAGGGATGGATGATATTTATGATCAAAGAATTCCTATGACGGCCTCGCCCATTCATTTAATGAAGGGCCTTAATGAAATAAGTATTCAGCATACCATGAGAGAGGACCCCTTAGATAATATTTTATCTACAGGCATTCGAGTAGAAAAAGTAAAACCATGAATTGGAAAGCCATCAAATTCAATAAATTAAAATTAGTAAGCCTTATTTATTGGGTTTTTCTGACTTACATGATTGCAGCCTTTATTTGGTGGTATGTTTCCTTAGAAAAACAAAACAATGAAATTGCGGCTATAAAATTTCAATCTATACAGACAAGTGATCCTTCCTTAGCAGCAAAGACCCATGCCATTCAAGATTTTCAACTTAGAAAAACCAAACAATTTATTGGGGAAGGTGTCACTTTTTTACTTTTATTTTTACTGGGGGCTATTTATGTGTATCGTTCTTTATTAAAACAATTACGTTATGCGGACCAACAGCAAAACTTTATGATGGCAGTTACGCATGAATTAAAAACACCCATTGCCATTTCTCATTTAAACATAGAGACACTTTTAAAAAGAGAATTAGATACAGCGCAACAATTAAAATTATTAGAAGCGACTTTAAAAGAAACAAAAAGATTAGATCATTTAAGTACGAATATTTTATTAACGGCTCAATTAGATATGGGCCAGTACGAAGCCAATAAGCAATTATTGAATTTATCTGAACTGGTGAGACAAAACATTAAATCATTTCAAGAAAGGTATCCTTCTAGAATTTGTAATACATCGGTACAAGACGCAATGGAAATTCAGGGAGAGCCTTTATTGATTCAATTGTTAATTAATAATTTAATTGACAATGCCAATAAGTATGCACCCGTCACGGAGCCTATTTATATTCATTTGCAAACCCATCAAAATACAATACAATTTATTATAAAGGACCAGGGTCCTGGTATCGCAGATGCTGATAAAAATAAAGTTTTTGAAAAATTTTATCGTGTAGGATCTGAAAGTACTAGAACCACAAAAGGCAGTGGATTAGGCCTTTACCTTTGTAAAAAAATTGCTGAATTTCATAACGCGACTATTCAGTTAACTTCCAACACGCCTACTGGAAGCATATTCACTGTTAGTTTTTTTATTTAAGCACATGAAAAAAATTGAAATATTATTAGTGGAGGATGAAGAAAATTTACATGATACACTAAAATTGAATTTAGAGATGGAAGGCTATAGTGTGAGTTCTTCTTATGATGGAGCCCATGCTTTAAAACAAATACAATCGGCACATTTTGATTTAATTATTTTAGATATCATGCTTCCCTCTTTAGATGGTTTTGCTATTACGGAAACAGTAAGGTTACATAATATTGAAACGCCCATTTTAATTTTAAGTGCTAAAAATACAAGCGCCAATAGGGTACAGGGCTTAAAATTGGGAGCAGATGATTATTTAACCAAGCCTTTTAATTTAGAAGAATTGTTGTTACGCGTTGCTAAGCTCATTCAGAAAACAAATACTTCAAAGCAATCGACTGCAATCGATGAATATAGATTTGCGGGCCATACACTTAATTTTAAATTATTGGAAGCCACTAGTAATAAAGGGGAGAAAATTACTTTGACCAAAAAGGAGTCCATGCTACTCCAATTACTTATAGAAAATAAAAATACGGTAGTTACTAGAGAGAGAATTTTACAATCGGTTTGGGGGTATCAAGTGTATCCTACCACTAGAACCATTGATAATTTTATTCTCAATTTTCGTAAATATTTTGAGCAAGATCCTAAATCGCCAGTCCATTTCATATCTATAAGAGGTTTGGGCTATAAATTCCTAGATTAGTCCCTTTTGAATACAATCTTTTGCTCCTTTCTTCGTTATGTTAGTAGTTAACATTCACGCATGTCATTGAACTCTATCTTAGATTATTTAGAACCTATTAATTTGGACCTTCTCTCTAAAGATGAAGGCTACAGGGATACTCAATTAGGTAAGCATATCAAGGCGAATGAAGGTAGCCTTCCAGATATTAGCAAGGCCGACATGGTGCTGATTGGGGCAGGGGAATGTAGAGGTGGAGGCTATGCCTTGAATGGGCATGAGGCTGCCAATGCAGTTAGAGCTGCTCTGTATTCTCTTTATTATTGGCATACCCAGGTTTCTATTGTTGATTTAGGGAACGTGAAATTGGGCCAGTCCATTCAAGATAGTTATGCAGCCCTAAGAACTGTTATTTCAGAATTATTACTACAAAATAAGAAAGTGGTTATCATGGGAGGTTCTCATGATCTTAGTTTGGCTCAATACCATGCTTATACTTCCATACCTACCTTGGTGAACGCTGTGGTGGTAGATGCAAAAATTGACCTAGACTTAGAGGCAAGGCTTCCGGCCGATCATTTTTTAGAAGAACTTTTTACAGGTCTTCCGAATCATTTGAATCACTATGCACATATCGGATTCCAAAGTTATTTTATGCATCCGCATATGTTAGAGACTATTGATAAATTAAGATTTGATTGTTATCGTTTGGGTAAAGTAAGAGAAGATATTGAAGAAATGGAACCTGCTATTAGAGATAGTCATATGATGAGCTTTGATATTAGCGCCATTCAAAATGCACAAGCTCCTGCTAATTTAATTACGCCCAATGGTTTCAATGGAGAAGAGGCTTGTATTTTAATGCAGTATGCGGGCATGAGTTGGAAAACCAGCACTATTGGGCTATTTGGTTATCAGGCCGAACTAGATAATAATGGGTTGACAGCTATTCAAATGGCTCAAATGATTTGGTATGTAATTGATGGGATTCAAAAAGGGAAAAAAGAAGCACCCTTATCGGATGCAGAAAGGTTTAAAGAATTTCATATTGCTTTTTCAGATATAGAAACAAATTTTTTACAAAGTAAGACCACTGGAAGATGGTGGATGCAAACGCATAATAATCAATGGGCTCCTTGTAGTTATAAAGATTATTTAGTAGCTTCCAATAACGAAATTCCAGAAAGATGGCTAAGAGCATTAGAAAGGGAATAAATTTTCCCACCCTATTTACATTTATTTTATTATTACTAAGTTCTGCTTGTTCTGTTCGACAGGCGCAGAAAACTTTATTGCAGGACCCTGCTTTAAAAGGAGCCCATGTAGGTGTGGCAGTGTATAATGTTTCTAAAGAAAAATGGGTAGACAAGCACTTAAGTGATTTATATTATACACCTGCTAGTAATACCAAAATTCTTTCTTGTTATTTAGGCATGCGCTTTTTAGGCGATTCCATACCTGGTTGGAAAATGGCAGAAAACAAAGACAGTATTTTTTTATTGCCTTTAGGCGATCCAAGTTTTTTACATCCCGATTTTACCTATCAACCTATTGCCGATTTAATTCGTCAAACCAAAAAGCAAGTAGTTTTATGTTTTCCCGATAAGGCAGATGCCTTTGCTATGTATGGTAAGGGTTGGGCCTGGGACGATTATCCTGAAGACTATCAGCCAGAAAGAAATAGATTAAATATATATGGCAATGTGCTTACCGTCACTAAATCAAAAAATGGGATTCATTTTCAACCTAGTTTATTTACAAAAAATCAGACAGCGCCAAAAGAGTATACACAGTGGTCTAGAGAAAAATTATCCAATCAATTTTTTGCCACTGGCCGTAGTATAAAAGATACTTTACAACAAATTCCTTTTTTAACCGATACGACTTATGCTTTGGCAAAAGCATTAATAGAAGATACACTGCATCCTGCTTTGCCTATTGCGATTCAAAAAGGTTGGCATCAAAATAACGGGCATATTGTGAAAACGGTTCCTACCGATAGCTTATTAAAAATTATGATGCATAGAAGTGATAACTTTTTTGCAGAGCAAGTTTTTTTAATGGCAAGTGAGCAAGTCTTAGGCACCATCAATGACGAAGCCTTTATTGATACTATTTTAAAATCAGATTTTAATTTTTTCCCTCAAGCCACACAATGGGCAGACGGAAGTGGACTAAGTCGCTTTAATTTAAATACACCTGAAAACTATGTAGCCTTATTGAAAAAAATGGAAAACGATTTTAGTATAACACGTATTAAGGGCATTTTCGCACAAGGAGGCAAAACTTCTTTGTCTGCTTATTATAAAAATATCCCTGGTGAATTATATGCCAAAACGGGAACCTTAGGAAATCAAGTAGCTTTGAGTGGTTATATTATTACCCATAAGGGAACTCGCTTATTATTTTCAGTTTTAGTGGCCAATCATATTAGCCCTAGCACTTATCCAGTAAGAAAAGCGGTGGAAGCTTATTTAACAAGTATCATGAAGGTAAACTAGGTAAGGTTGCATTGGGTAAACTCGAATTAGGAAAGGTTGAATTAAATAAATTTTACCTAAATAAAGCTGAACTAATTATTTACTAAACAAGCCATCTAAATAATCCTCCTTAAATTCAACATAGGTAGGGGCACCAGAAGCAGTGATGGTGGGAATATCGCAGTCTGATAAAGATTCAATCAAGGCATGCATTTCTTTATGACTTAGTGCTTGGCCTGCTTTAATAGCCATTTGACGCGCCATGCAACGAATCAGTTTTTCTCTTTTACTAAATTTTATATCTCCACTAAAA
The DNA here is from genome assembly GCA_943326215.1 of Sediminibacterium ginsengisoli. GTDB lineage: Bacteria > Bacteroidota > Bacteroidia > Chitinophagales > Chitinophagaceae > Sediminibacterium > Sediminibacterium ginsengisoli_D. The sequence goes on from CALPSK010000006.1 coordinate 8,878, forward strand.
TGTTTAAACTGTTCTAGTAGTAATTCAATCGCATTTTTTTCATTACCCGAAATAACATCGGCAGGTATACCTTGTATAATAAAACTATTTTGTCCAAAAGGTTCAATTTCATAACCAATAATTGCAAGGTCTTCCATAATATCTTCTAGTAAAATGGCATCACTCACGCTTAATTCTAAAACTACAGGGAATAAACTTTTTTGAGTAGCATGCGGCTGCGCGCTTGCTTTTTGAAATTTTTCATACAAGACTCTCTCGTGCGCTAGTTGTTGGTGAATAATAATCATACCACTATGAGAGGGCGCTACTATATAAGTTTGATGTAACTGAACTAGGCTTGCTGTTTCTTCTATCTGAAGTGGATTGCCTTCTTTGTACAATCCCATGGAAGAGGCTTTTACTATATAGGATTCGCCTGCTGCCTCCTGACTTTCATTGGCAGTAGGGATATCTGTAAAAAAACTTTTCCAATCTTGTTTAGAAGCGTTTTCGCTTCTTGAAATTAAATGCGCTTGATTTTTCTTACTAAAGCCTTCATACAAGGACTGCTTGGTGGTATTATTATACTTTTCGTCTGTGAAAGGTTTTTGAATCGCATCTAATTGTTGAATGTTGGCATCCAAAGAAAAGTCCAATGAAGGCGCTACACTGAACTGTGCCAAGGCATGTCTTACGGCAGCTTGCACAAAGGAGTAAATTATTTTATCGTCTTCGAATTTTATTTCTTGCTTGGTGGGGTGCACATTAATATCTACTTGAGCAGGGTCCAAGTCGATGTATAATAAATAACTTGGAAAATTTTCTTTTGCAATTAAACCTTCAAAGGCATTGGCAACCGCATGGTGCAAGTAAGCACTTTTAATAAAACGTCTATTGACAAAAAAGTATTGATCGCTTCTGGTTTTCTTTGCAGTATCGGGTTTACCTACAAAGCCTGTAATAGTTAGGTAGTCGGTTTTTTCACCTACTGTTACTAGTTTAGTTTGATAGCTATTACCTAATACTTGAATGGCTCTTTGTTTAAAAGGACCACCTTCCCAATGGTATACATCTTGTCCATTACTAGATAAACTAAAATATATTTCTGGAAAGGCGAGGGCTACCCTTGTAAATTCTTCAATGATATGTTTTAATTCGGCACTATTACTTTTTAAAAAATTTCTTCTAGCAGGCACATTGAAAAATAAATTTTTCATACTAATGCTCGTGCCCACGGGACAAGCTACAGCACTTGTTTCTGTAACCTTGCTATTTTCAATTTCTACAGCGGTGCCCATTTCATCTTCTGCTCTTCTTGTTTTTAAACTTACTTGGGCCACGGCTGCAATGGAAGCCAAGGCTTCACCACGAAAGCCCATGGTTCTAATTTGGAATAGGTCCTCAATGGTGCTTATTTTACTAGTGGCATGACGGGCAAATGCATTATTGGCATCTGTGGCATTCATCCCCTTGCCATTATCCACTACTTGAATCAGGGCCTTACCCGCATCGTTGATGTACAATTTAATTTCGGTGGCACCGGCATCTACTGCATTTTCTAGCAATTCCTTTACCGCACTGGCAGGTCTTTGTATAACCTCACCTGCCGCAATTTGGTTGGCTATGTGGTCTGGCAGTAAATGAATGGTATTGGGCACTTTTTAGTCGCTTTTGAAGTGTGTAAAAGTAGTAAATTTGCCACTTAAAATACCATATAATGCCAAGAACAGCAGACATTCAAAAACTAAACCATCATTTTCTTCCCACCGATGCTGTTTTAACCAATTGGGAGGGGCTAGAGCCTTATTTTAAGACCTTATTAGCCCAAGATTTAGATTCTGTATCCACCCTTGAAAAATGGCTGCAAAACCTAAGTGAATTAGAGGCCTTTATAAGTGAGGATGCTTGTTGGAGACAAATTAAAATGACCTGCGATACCACCGATAAATCTTTAGAAGAATCTTTCAATTTTTTCTGCATGGAGATTCAACCTAAAATGCAACCTTATGCAGATGCACTCAATAAAAAATTAATAGCTTGTCCATTTACTGCAGACTTAGACAAGTCGGCTTACTTTACGTATTTACGTTCTGTTAAAAAAAGTATTGAACTTTTTAGAGAAGAAAATATTCCTATTCAAGCTGAGCTTAGTGTATTACAACAACAATATGGAACCATTGCGGGTAAAATGACTATTCAATTTAAAGAACAAGAATATACTTTGCAACAAGCGGCTCAGTTTTTAGAAAACCCCGATAGAGCCATTAGAGAAGAAGTCTATCTTAAAATTCAAGAGCGTCGTTTGCAAGATCAAACCAGTATGCATGATTTATTTTCTAGCTTAATTCAAAAAAGAAATCAAGTAGCCTTGAATGCAGGCTTTGCTAATTATAGAGATTATAAATTTCAAGAGCTAGGAAGATTTGATTATTCTAAAGAGGATTGCTATCAATTTCATGAAGCCATTAAATTACATGTGCTTCCACTGATTGATAAAATTTATGCACGCAAGAAAAAGAAATTAGGGGTGGCTATATTAAAGCCTTGGGATACTGAAGCAGAGCCAGCTGGCATCGCTCCTTTAAAACCATTTACAGATGGTAAAGACTTATACAATAAGTCGGTAGCTTGTTTTGAAAAGTTGAATCCATTTTTTGCAGACTGCTTACGCAAGATGAACGACCTAAAACATTTTGATTTAGAAAGTAGAAAAGGAAAAGCACCGGGCGGATACAATTGTCCCTTAGCAGAATCGGGAGCGCCATTTATTTTTATGAATGCAGCTGGTCAAATGAGTGATGTGACTACCATGGTTCATGAAGGCGGCCATGCCATTCATTCTTTTTTAGCGCATCCGCTTTCATTAACGGCGTTTAAAGAGTACCCAATGGAAATGGCTGAAGTAGCTAGTATGTCTATGGAACTATTCACCATGAATCATTGGCAGAGCTTTTTTGATAATGAAGAAGATTTAAATAGAGCGAAAGAACATCAACTTGAAAGAACCATTACCATATTTCCTTGGATTGCTATTATTGATAAGTTTCAACATTGGGTTTATGAAAATCCTATGCATACCATTGAAGAGCGCACGGCTTCTTGGAAAAACATTGTAGCAGAATTTTCTACCGATAGCATTGACTATTCAGGATTAGATATGTATAGGGCTATTGGATGGCAAAGACAGCTGCATTTATTTGAAGTACCCTTTTATTATATTGAATATGGTATTGCACAATTAGGCGCTATTGGTATGTGGATGCAGTATCAAATAAATCCAAACCAGGCTTTGGAGAATTATATGAACGCCTTAAGTTTAGGAGGTACAAAGACTTTACCTGAATTATATAAAACAGCAGGTATTGAATTTAATTTCTCTCCTAATTACGTAAAAAAATTAATGGATTTTACGAATCAGGAATTAGAAAAATTATACGCTTAATTAATTGGCAGATGGATTTGTTGGTCCGTTAGAGGGACCGTTAGAGGGTCCGTTGTTGGGTCTCGGGCCGTTAGAGGGTCCGTTATTTGGCCTTGGACCGTTATTCGGTCTAGGCCCGTTGTTCGGACGATCGTTTCTTTGTTGAGGACCATTGTTTGGTCTATTATTAGGTCCGTTGTTCGGACCATTATTCGGACGATTATTTCTATTATCTGGACGTTGATCGTTTCTCTGATCGTTTCTTTGTTGCGGACCATTTCCTTGCATAGGTCTACGATCGTTTTGATTTGAACTTCTTTGTTGGTC
>CALPSK010000007.1 GCA_943326215.1 Sediminibacterium ginsengisoli
CAATCCATTGTTTTTTAATATTAGCCTAAATTTTGTATCTCCTTAGTATTATTTAGCTTGTTGCCTAGTCCAGTTATCTGTTCTTCCAATAATGGAAACCCCGATATACCCTCTCACTTCAAGAGAATTGGGGTTGATCATTTTAATGGTACAAGAGTAGGTGCTGCCATTTTTAGGATCATAAATATTACCATCGTCCCAAAGATTATTTTCCTTGTAAGTGAAGCCCCAAATATTAATCATTCCAAGTAGGGCTCTTGTTTTATTTGCTTCGTCAGGGTGGTTTTTATCTTGCTTTGGCTTTCCAGTTTCAGGATCATTGGGTTCTTTTAACCAAACTATTTTTCCTTGGTATTTATCACCATTTTTATAAATACGTACCATGGCGTTTCCTTCTCCTGTTTTCCACACACCAACAATAGCGTCGGTATTATCTGTGGTAGGGGCAAAAGAGGAACCCATTAACAATAAGAAAACTGCGCTCAATGCGCTTATCAATATTTTTTTCATACTATTTTTTATAAAATTAAATGAATTGCAAGTAGCTTAGCTATGCTATGCGGCCCGCTTTTTTACTTCCTAAATTTAAAATTAACTATTTAAATATGCCTGTTTTTTCAAATTTATTTTTTAAATATACTTTTCTCTTTAGCCATTTTTTCAATAGCCTCTACTGTACGAGGAGACCCTGCAGATAAATTTTTATTGCCTGTTTCAGTAATTAAAATATCATCTTCAATTCTTACACCAATGCTCCACCATTTTTTATCGCAATTACTTCCTGGTGGGATATAAATTCCAGGTTCCACAGTTAAGACCACGCCTGGTAATAAAGTACGCGGTCCCATATCGTGTACATCTAATCCTAAATGATGTGAAGTGCCATGCGGAAAATATTTTCTGGCCTCTGCTTCATTAGCAGCAATACCTAATTTTATTAAACCTTCGTTCACCACTTTTCTAGCAGCGGCATCTACCACACCGAAAGGCGCACCAGGCATACAGGCAGCAATGCCCGCGTCTTGTGCTTTTAATACTAATTCATAAATAATCTTTTGAGCGGGGGTGAATTTTCCATTAGCAGGCACAGTTCTAGTGACGTCTGCACTATAGCCATGGTATTCTGCAGCGCAATCGCTTAAAAGCAATTCACCATCATTCATCAATTTTAAATTGGTGACATAATGCAGTACGCAAGCATTTTCTGCAGCCCCATTAATACTAGGGTAGCCAGGGTATTCAGAACCATTGGCTTTAAAATGATATTCCATAATGGCCTGTGCTTGGTATTCAGTCATACCAGGCTTAATGGCACGCATTACATCGTTATGTCCTTCACAGCTAATAGCCACGGCCTTCGCAATTAAAGCAATTTCTTCTGGTTGTTTGATACCACGAAGGCTGCTTAATATCATTTGAGTACTTCTTGTAGCAATAGGTTTGTTTTGTGTATTGATAATACTATCTACAATAGAAGCCATTCTAGCAAGTGGGTCCTCTGCTCTTTTATATTTTGAAAAAATACCCTCCCCGCGATAAGCAGTAAAAACAGAATCAATACTATTAAAATCGATGGTATTCGCCGTGAACTGATCGTTAATGAAAACATTATCCATTTTATATTTGGCTTTCACACCTTCTGCACCTAAAATTTTCCCTGTCCATAACTCTTTTTGTGGATCACGATTTTTGACAAATATAAATTCAGTACCTGTTTTATTTAAAATAGTAACAGGTTGCTTGAATAATAATAATAGCGCATCCGATTCTTCTAAACCTGTAAAGTAGTAGAAGTTTTTATTTTGTGCATATTGAAAATCGGTATCGTTTGATCTTACACGCACTTGAGAAGCGAAGAAAATACCCACGCCATTTGCCGACAATTTTTCTTTGAATGCAGCACGACGACCCGCATGAAATTCAGGACTTAAATAGTCGTTAGGGTACTGCGTAGTCTGCTGAGCTACAGTGCATAAAGGGGCTACTAGGATAAGTAACCAAGAAAGGATTCTTTTTCTGTTCATTATTGTAAATTTTACGTCTTAAAGCTAATTGTTTTTTGAGAATATAAAAAGAAAAGATAGGTGCCACTTATCAAAATTTAAATATTTATGGAGGATACTTAGCTATATTTTCTTACATTTAGTATGTCATTTTTTACCTTATATATTTAATTTACATTGATATGAAAAAGTATTTTTTCTTAGTATTAGTAGGGCTTATTGCTTCTGTTACGAATAATCAAGTAATGGCGCAGGGGACTAAAGCAGTGCCCATTGAAGGAAGATGGGATTTGACCGTGGATTTTAAAGGAGGCAAGGCCGCTTCATGGTTGGAAGTAAGACATTCAGGCCCCAAAACCTTAACAGGACATTTTGTTTGGGAATCGGGTAGTGCGCGTCCTATTTCAGAAGTATTTTTCAAAGAAGGAAAAGTAAAATTTCAGATACCTACACAATTTGATGCGAGTGATAAAGAAATGTTTTTTGAAGCAACCATTGTGGATGATAAATTAGTCGGCACTATAATTAGTCCTTTAGGTAAAACCTTCGCCTTTACAGGCGTGAGAGCTCCTAGGCTTATTTCAAATAAAAAACCTATTTGGGGAAAACCTATACAAATATTCAATGGAAAAAATTTAGAGGGATGGCAGGCCATGGGTAAGAATCAATGGGTGGCTGAGAATGGAGTTTTAAAAAGTCCAGCATCTGGTTCGAATATTAGAACGGTAGAAACATTTAATGATTTTAAATTGCATATTGAATTTCGTTACCCTAAACAAAGTAATAGTGGCGTGTATTTAAGAGGTAGGTATGAAGTGCAAGTAGAAGATAGCAAAGGGAAAGAACCTTTAAGCACTTATTTAGGAGGCGTATATGGATTTATTGACCCCTTATTTAATATGGCTAAAGAAGCAGGCGAGTGGCAGTCTTACGATATTACTTTAGTGGGTAGAGTGGTGTCTGTTGTTTTAAATGGTACCACCATAATATACAATCAACAAATACCAGGTGTTACAGGCGGCGCCTTAGATAGCAATGAAGGTGAGCCAGGACCCATTATGATACAAGGAGACCATGGCCCGATTGAATACAGGAATATTATTATTACGCCTGCAAAAAACTAATTAAAAAGCCCCCCGAAATATCGAGGGGCTTTTTTTATACTTTATATTTAAGTACTCATTTATTTATTAGCGTTCAACTATTAACGTTCAAATACAACTTCTTCATAAGGTACTCTGAATCGAGGGCCCCAAACACCTTGCTCTGTTCCTTTGCCCACAGCAATAATCATATTTATTTCAGCCCCTGCTGGAAGCTTCAATGCTTTTTTAACTCTTATTTGATCAAAGCCTTCCATCGGACAAGATTCAAATCCTTCTACAGCAATAGACAACATAAATGTTTGAGCTGCTAAGGCACAAGACTTATGCACGGTAATTCTTTGATCGGCTTCACCACCAAAACGCATGAATGGTTTTGAAATACCCATAAAAAAACTAATACATCTTCTTACGAAAGCAAAAAATCCAAAAATATCAGATCTATAAGCAAGGGGCATTAATTTACCGTAGTAGTCTAATCCTCTTTTCTCTAGTTTGGAAGGCTCCCCTTTAATACCTTTTTTTAATCTGTCGTAATTCCATTTAGCTCTTTGCTTCCATAAATCTTTTCTAGTTACAAAAACTACAATTTGCTTGGCAGTTTTAGCAGCAGACTGGCCTAAGCATAAAGCCTCGTATTTTTTCTTTTCCTGCTCATCTTTAATCCAATAAAATTCCCAAAGTTGCATATTGCTACTATTAGGAGATAGAATAGCGCGCTCTATACTTTTTTTAATCACTTCGTCGGGCACTTCCACTAGGGGGTCAAATCTTCGGTTTGATCGACGACGATCAATTATTGCTTGAAATTCGCTTGAATACATTTTATTACAGTTAATTTATTTAATTTTATAGTAGCGCTTCTAAAGAAGCGGATTGCAAATAAACCAAACTTTTTCTAACTATGCTAAAAAAAATTGCCATTGGCCTTGTACTAATCATAATTGTATTAGGCGGCCTATCTATAACTCCACAATTTGCACATTTAAAAAACTTTGCATCATGGGGTGTGCACACTATTCACGATTATAAAACCCATCCCACACGCTTGGTGCCAAGTGGGGGCAAGCCACAATATTGGCCTTTGGACTCTAGTTATAATAAAATGGTTATTTCAGATTCACTATTGGCCATCATGGACTCCAACGATACGCATGCTTTTTTAGTCATTCAAGATGGTAAATTAATTTATGAAAAGTATTGGGATGGCTATACACCCACTACTTTAAGTGGATCCTTTTCTGCTGCAAAAAGTATTATCTCCTTATTAATTGGTATTGCAGTGGATGAAGGAAAAATAAAATCTATAGAAGAGCCAGTAGGTAATTATGTGCCTCATTTTAAAACAAGCGGTTTAGAAAAAATTCGTATCAAAGATTTATTAACCATGAGTTCTGGTACCAATTATTATGAATTTGATAAAGGCTATTTTAGTTTGAATGCTTATGGTTATTATGGAGATGACGAAGAATTTATGATTAGCAAAATGGCATACAAAGAACCATCTGGTGAGTATTGGGATTATCGCAGTGGAGATACACAGGTATTGGGCTTGATTGTAGAAAAAGTATTTGGTCAAAATATTTCAACCCTTGTTTCGGAAAGATTTATGCAACCTATGGGTGCAGAAGCAGATGCGCTATGGCTTTTAGACGGCGCTCAAAAACATGAAAAAGCTTTTTGTTGTTTCAATGGGGTAGCGCGTGACTATGCAAGATTTGGGCAACTCGTATTGCAAGATGGTAAGTGGGGGGAGAAACAAATTGTTTCAAGTAATTATGTTCAAGCAGCTACTACGCCAGCCACTTATTTAAAGGATCGTTATGAAAATGATAATCCAGTTGACTTTTACGGTTATCAATACTGGATGTTCAAAGAACAAGGCCATGATATAGTGGCACAAAACGGATTGTTTGGGCAATATGTTTTCATAATTCGTGATAAAAATGCAGTGGTGGTTCGTTTAGGAGAATCTAAAGTAACAAAGCCTATTCATCATCATCAGCCAGAGATATTTGCTTATGCAGCAGCGGCACTTTCTATTTTAAAATAAAGAACTAAGATTTCAAATCAATAATTTAAAAAAAAGAATAAAAGAAATAAGTAGTGTAAGAAAATACTAGGTATAAAAAAAGACCCGCTCTACAATCTAGAGCGGGTCTTTTATGAAATATAGTGTTGGACTCATTTAATCGATTAAAAAAGATCCATGGCTTTTGCAAAATAAGTTAAAGTGCCAGGAAGGGCTAACCAGAAAAACTCTCTGTAAACAACAAATAGAGCAATTAAAATTACAAACCATGTAAAGAAAAGTACCCAGTATTTTTTTGTATTTTTTTGCGCTTCCATTCTATTAATTTATAAATTTTTAATTGTGGTTTTATTGCTGGTGCAAATATACCATTTTATTTTTTATTTTGTTTTTTGGGGATAAGAATATTGCAAGTCTACCTTCCAGCCTTCTGGGGTGGAAACGACCATCATTTTTTGAGCAATTTTGTCCAATGAATTCTGATAATCGAAACTGCTATGGGTGGAGTCAATACTACGAATTTCATTAATTTGAATAGAGGCCTGCCTTAATTGCTGTCTTCCTTCTTTGTCTAATAAAAAATACTGGGCGGAAAGGGAATCAAAAATGGCTTGATTTTGAGGGCTTGCTAATAAGTATTTTTTGGCTATTTTAAAATCGCCTTTCATGCAGTTCTCAATATAATACCTGCCCCCATCTAGGGCGCTTTCTGCTTTCATTTCATCCACCCCCATATTGCAGGAGCTGGCTATAGCTAAAAAACCAATAAATAGAACGAGCCTTGCTTTTATATTCATAAACATAGGCAAAGTTAATCCATAATTGGCATCTTGCATGCTTTTGGCTAAATTTGCATCAGCTTAAAAATGCAGCATGACAAAATCACAATTGGTAGAGGAAATTATAAAAAAGCAGTCTTATTTATGTGTAGGCTTAGATTCAGATTGTGAAAAACTACCAAAGGGCTTTTCAAAGGATGCTAAAGGAGTGCTGGAATTTAACAAAGCCATTATTGATGCTACAGCTGCGCATTGTGTGGGGTATAAAATAAACACCGCTTTTTATGAATCCATGGGGGTGAAAGGTTGGCAGGCCATGGAAGAAACTTTAGCGCATATACCAAGCTCACATTTTACAATAGCAGATGCAAAAAGAGGAGATATCGGAAACACTTCTGCGCATTATGCTAAAACCTTTTTTGAAGTTTTACCCTTCGATGCTATTACAGTGGCTCCTTATATGGGTAAGGATAGTTTAGATGCCTTCTTAGCTTATAAAAATAAATTTACCATTGTACTAGGACTTACCTCCAATGAAGGCAGCCAAAATTTTCAACAACAAAAATTAAGTACTGGAGAATATTTATACGAATCGGTATTGGCGCAAGTGGCTACTTGGGGAACAGCTGAACAAATTATGTTTGTGGTGGGTGCTACCAAGACCCAAGAGCTAGAAAACATTCGTTCCATTATTCCGCATCATTTTTTATTAGTACCTGGAGTAGGTGCACAAGGAGGTAGTTTAGCCGATGTGACTAAGTATGGTAAAAACGAATCGGTGGGTTTATTAGTCAATGCAAGTAGAGCCATTATTTTTGCAAGTGCTGAAAATGATTTTGCTGAAAAGGCAAATAGGGCTGCAGCCGCCTATGCTATAGAAATGAAAGGACTACTTTAAAAGTCCTATTTTAATAACTGTACATTTTCTCCTTCCGTCTTTGCAATAAATACAGTCGCTGCACTATTGCCAATGATATTGGTTAAAGCTCTTGCTTCACTCATAAATTTATCTATACCTAATAAAAACGCAAGTCCTTCAATAGGAATTTTTTGCAAAGTGGCCAGGGTAGAAGCAAGCACAATAAATCCACTTCCTGTTACACCCGCAGCTCCTTTAGAAGTGAGCATTAATATTAAAATCATAGTGACGAGTTCTGCAGTACTTAATTGTACATTATACAATTGTGCAATAAAAATAACGGCCATGGATAAATAAATGGAAGTGCCATCTAAATTAAATGAATAACCAGTGGGTACTACTAAACCCACCACGGATTTTGAACAACCCATCTTTTCTAATTTATTCATAAGCGAAGGCATCGCTGGTTCTGAAGAAGAAGTTGCAAACACAATTAATAATTCTTCTTTAATATTTTTTATGAGTTGCCAAATAGATAAATTATAATATTTCAATAAAAGGCCAAGTATCACAAAAATAAATAGAGCCATGGTTAAATACATGGTGCCCATTAATTTACCCAGTGGAATTAAACTTGCTAAACCATACTTGCCTACCGCGAAGGCCATACCCCCAAATGCAGCAATGGGTGCTAAATACATTACATACTTTAAACCTATAAAAACATAATGGGTTATCCTGCCTAAAAAATGTATGTATTTTTCTTTTTTGTTTAAGAAATTCAAGATTAATCCAACTATAATAGCTAACACTAATATTTGCAAATTGGCATTGTCTTTTATTATACTCCAAATATGAAAATCAGGGGACGCTGTATATTTAGAGGGGTCTTGCATTTGAATACCTTCTTTATTAATGGAACCTGGTTTTAACCAAAGGGCCACAAGTACGCCAATAGCTAGCGATAGTGTGCTTACTACTTCGAAATAGATCAAGGATTTTAAGCCAATGCGTCCCACTTTTTTTAAATCCCCCATACTGGAAATACCAAGGGTGACTGTTAAAAAAATGATGGGGAAGGTGAATATTTTAATAATGCTAATAAAGTATTTAGAAAGGGGCTCCAATTGAAGGGCATAGCTGGGCATATAAATACCTACTAATACGCCTGTAATGATGGCCACTAAAACATAAAAACTTAGATGGGTAATAATTCTTCGCATATTAATATTGTTATTGTAAATATACTTTTTTACTCCCGTTTGAGTTATCTTTGTGGGTGATTGTTTTAACAATAAACTATTTTTTATGGCAGTAAGAACCGATTTGTTTGAGTCTCCCGATTATTTTCAATTAGATGAATTATTAAGTGAGGAGCATTTGATGGTCAGAAAGGCTGTGAGAGATTATGTTAAAAAAGAAATTTCACCCATAATAGAAGACTATGCACAACGTTCAGAATTCCCTACTCAAATTATTAAACAATTAGGGGATATGGGTTGTTTTGGCCCAACGGTACCTGTTGAATACGGAGGGGGTGGTTTGGACTATATTAGTTATGGTATTATGATGCAGGAATTAGAAAGAGGCGATAGTGGTGTGAGAAGTACAGCAAGTGTGCAAGGTTCGCTGGTTATGTTTCCTATTCATGCTTATGGCAGTGAGGCACAAAAGAAAAAATATTTACCTAAACTAGCTTCTGGTGAATGGCTAGGTTGTTTTGGATTAACAGAACCAGATCATGGATCTAACCCATCAGGTATGTTAACCAATATCAAAGACGCGGGTGACCACTATATATTGAATGGTGCAAAAATGTGGATTAGTAATTCCCCCTTTGCACAAGTAGCTGTGGTATGGGCTAAGAATGAAGCAGGAGATATAGTAGGTGTCATTGTTGAAAGAGGAATGGAAGGATTTTCAACACCCACCACACATAATAAATGGAGTTTACGCGCGAGCGCCACAGGAGAATTGGTTTTTGATAATGTGAAAGTGCCTAAGGAAAATATTTTACCCAATGTAAAAGGATTAAAAGGACCATTGAGTTGTTTGAATAAGGCAAGATTTGGTATTGCATGGGGTACAATCGGTGCTGCAATGGATTGTTATGATACTGCTTTAAGATATAGCAAGGAGCGCGTTCAATTTGGTAGACCCATTGGCGGATTTCAATTACAACAAAAGAAATTGGCAGAAATGATAACCGAAATCACCAAAGCACAATTGCTTGTATGGCGTTTGGGCGTTTTGATGAATGAAGGTCGTGCCACTGCTGCTCAAATTAGTATGGCTAAAAGAAATAGTTGTGAAATGGCCGCTAATATTACAAGAGATGCTAGACAAATGTTAGGAGGAATGGGTATCACAGGAGAGTATTCTGTGATGCGTCATATGATGAACTTAGAGAGTGTAATCACTTATGAAGGTACACATGATATTCATTTGTTAATTACAGGAATGGATATAACAGGATTCAACGCATTTACATAGAATTGTTCAATAAAGAAAAACTGGGAAATGGCTGCCGATAAAATATTTTTAATTGGGATGATGGGCTCGGGTAAATCTTATTGGATACAAAAAATGGCTAAGTGGAATAAATGCGTGGGCTATGATTTAGATGCCTTGATTGAAATGAATGAAGAGAAAACAATTGCTGAAATTTTTAATGAAGACGGGGAAGATTATTTTAGAAAAGTAGAGGCGAAAATTTTAAGATGGTTTAAAGAGAAGAAAAAATTTATTATTGCTACAGGGGGCGGTACGCCTTGCTTTCAAGAAAATATGCATTGGATGAAAAAAGAAGGCATTGTGATTTGGTTAGATGAATCGGTAGAGGTATTAGTAAAAAGGTTATCTCCAGAGAAAAATAAACGACCCTTAATTGCCAACTTAAGTAATGCTGAAATTGCAGCATATATTGAAGATAAATTAGTAGAAAGGCATTCGTTTTATGGTCAAGCAAATTACCGATTAACCAGTGATCAAATCAATGAAGCTGGATTAAAAAAACTAATGGCAAAACATGCATCGTAAAATTTTAATACTTGGTTTATTTTTTTCTTTATTAGCAGTAGTATTGGGTGCCTTTGGAGCACATGCCTTAAAAGCATTGGTCAGTCAAGATAAATTACAAATTTTTGAAACAGGGGTGAGGTATCAGTTCATGCATGCTTTTGCACTTATTGCTTTATCGCTTTATGGATCTCAAAATGAGAATAAGAGGGGAGAGCAAAAAGCAATAGGCTGGGCAGCTCATTTTTTTCTTATAGGCATTTTCTTATTTAGCGGTTCTTTGTATTTATTAACGCTGCTTTCAACATCAAGCTATCCAATGGCCCGTTTCCTAGGTCCGATTACTCCCTTGGGTGGTCTATGTTTTATTTTGGGTTGGTCTATTTGGCTAAGGGTAGTTTTCCTTCATAAAGTGGATAAGTAGGCCCCCTCGTTTTCAATTTTACACATTTGTTCAAATTCCTTTTTGGTCCTATGCAGATAACTTATATTTGTTACCATGGCAAATACCCTAAAAAGTAAGAAACAACCCAAGATTAGTGAGGAGAATTTAAATCCTGATAAAGAATCAGATGTTTCGGTGACGGAAGTGGTGAAAGATGAAAGAACCTCCAAGATTATGGGGTCGGTGAGCTTACTCATTACCTTATTTCTTTTTGTGGCATTTACTTCTTATTTATTTACTTGGCAGGACGACCAAGACATGGTCCAATTATGGCGCACCCATTTATTTTCCATCAACGATTTAAAAGTAAATAATTTAATGGGCTATATAGGTGCTTTTGTCGCCTATCAAATGATGTTCAATGGTTTTGGTTTAGCTGCTTATTTATTTTGTTCTTTCTTTTTTGTTTTAGGAGTGAATTTATTTTTTACCAAACCTATTTTTAGTTTATGGCGCAATATTAGATATGTAATCTTGGGCTTACTTGTTATAAGTACTTGTTTAGCCTTTGTCACTGCAAGTGCTCATTTTTCTTGGGGAGGCGCACTAGGAGAGTACAGTAGTAGTTGGTTAGTGAAGTGGGTGGGTAGTTTTGGTACCGGCGCTTTATTATTAGTGGCGGGCTTTAGTTATTTTATTTGGAGGTTCAATCCCAGTTTTAATGTACCTAATTTTAACTTTCTAATGCCGAAGAAAAAAGAACCTGCATTTGAAGGAGATGATATTGTAGATACCGATGAAACAGCTGTAAAACAAGAATGGGATTTAAATGCCCCAGAACAGCCTAATCTTGGTGGGAATAAATTAAACACGAACAGTGAATCTTTTGATGAGTTAAGTTTAGAAAGCGAAAAAGTATTGGAGCCGCAGGTTTTAGCAGCAGCATTAACGCCAACTCTTATTGATACAGAAGAGCCTGCCATAGTGCATGAAGTAATAGAAGAACCTGCAGTAGTTGAAAAAATAAATATTGAAGATTTCAACGGAGAATTATTAGAAGACCTTGATTTAGAAATTAAACCTGTTGCCAAGGAAGTGATTGTTCCTGTTGGGGCTATAGGTACAGCCTATGACGCCACATTAGATTTAAAAAATTACAAGTATCCATCAATTAATTTATTAGAGACACATGGCTCTGAAAAAATTGTACAAGACCCAGAAGAATTAGAGACGCATAAAAATCAAATTATTGCGACACTAAAAAATTATGATATTGCCATTCAAAGAATAGCTGCCACAGTAGGACCTACGGTAACCTTGTATGAAATTGTGCCTGCGCCTGGTGTGCGTATTAGTAGAATTAAAAACTTGGAAGATGATATTGCTTTAAGTTTGGCTGCATTGGGCATTCGTATTATTGCACCTATTCCTGGTAAAGGAACTATTGGTATTGAAGTGCCGAATATTAGAAAGTCGGTGGTAAGTATGAAAACTTTACTTGCCAGTGAGAAATTTCAAAATAGTAAGTTCTCTTTACCTATTGCAATTGGTAAAAAAATTGACAATGAAAATTTCATTGTGGACTTAGCCAGCATGCCTCACTTATTAATGGCAGGTGCTACAGGTCAAG
>CALPSK010000008.1 GCA_943326215.1 Sediminibacterium ginsengisoli
ATCATGATTTTGCAAAACGCTGGCAGGAATTTGTTCAGTGACATCTCCTTCAATAGATTTAGCTACAATAGAAGCTTTATCGCCCCAAGCTAATAAAACAATTTTCTTGGCCTTCATGATACTACTAATACCCACTGTAATAGCAAGTTTAGGTACTTTGTTTAAATCATGGAACTCATAGGTATTGGCAATTCTGGTTTGTTGGTCTAAATGAATGACTCTTGTCTTTGAATGAAAGCTAGAACCTGGCTCATTAAAACCAATATGTCCATTTTTACCAATGCCTAATATTTGTAAATCAATACCGCCTGTTTTTTCGATAGTTTGTTCATAGGCGATACAAGATTCTTTTAAATTCTCTTTTGTCCACTCTCCATTGGGTAGGTGAATATTTTTAGGATCAATATCTACTAAATCAAATAAGTGACGGTGCATAAAGCTCCAATAACTTTGATAAGCCGACTTTTCAATAGGGTAATATTCATCTAAATTAATGGTCACTACATTTTTAAAACTAAGTCCTTCTTCTTTATGTAATCTTACTAATTCTTTATATAATAAAATAGGGGTAGTACCTGTTGCCATTCCTAAAACACAGGGTAGTTTTTTTGCTTGCTTTTCTTTAATAAGTGCAGCTATTTGAGCAGCTACAGCATTAGATCCCTCTGTGGAGTTCTTGTAAATCTGAACCGGTACTTTTTCAAAAGATTCTAGCATAAAATTATTTTTTATTAATCAACCTTTGTGATTTTTATCATATTGGTAGGTAAGTGTAATTGAACAGGCGTACTTCCTGTATTCACTACTATATCATCCTTTTTAACAAATCCGTTTTTCTTTAAAATTTGAATTTGATCTTTAATAATACTATCTAAACTTTCTTCTTTATTATAATAGAACGCTTTAACACCCCAGCTTAAACTTAATTGATTCATTAAGCTCTTTTCTTTCGTAAAAATAAATAAAGGTGATTTAGGTCTGAAGCTACTTAACATAAAAGCAGTATAGCCACTTTGTGTCATGCCCACCAATGCTTGTGCATTACTTTCATCTGACAACTGACAGCCGCTATAACATAAGGCATCACTTACAAAGGAAGGGGAATGGGGTTGTGGTTTTAAGTCTTCGGAACGGTTATATTTATAACCATGTTCTTCTACTTCATTGATAATTTTACGCATGGTCTCAATAACTAATACAGGGAATTGACCAGTTGCAGTTTCTCCACTTAACATCACCGCATCAGCACCTTCAATAACGGCATTGGCCACATCGGTAATTTCACTACGATTAGGTTTCACTCTATCAATCATGCTTTCCATCATTTGTGTTGCCACAATCACAGGCTTAGCACGGTGTATACATTTTCTAATCAGTTCTTTTTGAATTAAAGGAATTTTTTCAACTGGAAGCTCAACACCTAAATCGCCACGGGCAATCATAATGGCGTCGCTAGAAATGATAATGTCTCTGATATTCGTAAGGGCTTCTGGCATTTCAATTTTAGCTATAATTTTTGCCTTGCTCTTATGCTTATCTAAAATTGCTCTTAGCATTTCAATATCAGCTACTCTTTTTACAAAGCTTAATGCTACCCAGTCTAATTCTTCTTTAATGATAAAGGCAGCATCTTCTAAATCTTTTTCAGTAAGTGCAGGTAAAGAAATTTTTGTGTCAGGTAAGTTAATTCCTTTTTTAGAAGAAATAATACCTCCTAAAGTTACTTTTACTTTAACGTCACCATTTTTTTCTACACTATGTACCTTCACTTCAATCTTGCCATCGTCAATCATGATTAAGTTGTTCACTACCACATCACCAGCAAGGTTAGGGTAGGATACATATATTTTCTCCATCGTGCCAACACATTTCTCATTCGTGAAAGTTAATACATCGCCTTCCTTTACTTCTAAACGGTTATTCTCAATTTCACCTACTCTTAATTTAGGACCTTGTAAGTCACCCAATATGGCAACGGTACATCCTAATTCTTCGTTGATGCCTCTAATATTATCAATAATTTTTTTCTTGTCTTCGTGACTACCATGAGAAAAATTTAATCTAAATACATTTACACCCGCAATTACTAAATTCTTTAATTGGTCATAGGTTTCACAAGCAGGGCCTACTGTTGCAACTATTTTAGTTTTGTGATGGGGCTGTTTAAATTCGTTTTTACTCATTTTGTGTTTTGGGGTTATTTTAATTTTTATTCTTTTTCTATCTTAGTTTCTTTCTTTTTCTATCTAATTAAATCTCTATCTCTATTTCTATCTCTATCTCTATCTCTATCTCTATCAAGTCCTATCTCTATCTTTATATCTAATTAGCTAGCTAATATTTTTACTATTCTTAACCACTCTTCAGAAATTTTTTGTTTTGCTTTAACGGCATTGTCAAGTGGAGTGTATTTCATTTTATTATCTTCAATACCCACCATTACATTATGTGTTCCATTGATTAAACATTCAACAGCATGGTAGCCCATTCTGCTAGCAATTAAACGGTCTAAGCAACTAGGGGAGCCCCCTCTTTGAATATGACCTAAAATACAAACACGCACATCTGCATTCGGTAATTTTTCTTTTATGAAATTACCCACCTGCGTGCCACCGCCAAATTCATCACCTTCGGCTACCACAATTAAGTTTACTAATTTTTTTCTTTTCTCTTTCTCCGTTAAAGAAGCAATCATGGCTTCCATATCTGTTTTAGATTCTGGAATTAAAATATTTTCTGCACCTGTGGCAATACCACTATGAAGTGCAATATAACCAGCGTCACGTCCCATTACTTCTACTACAAATAAACGATCATGCGCATCGGCAGTATCTCTAATTTTATCAATGGCTTCTACTGCAGTGTTCACGGCTGTATCAAAACCAATAGTGAAATCACTTCCTGCTATATCTTTATCAATGGTTCCTGGGATACCAATGCAAGGAATATCAAATTCATGACTAAATTTTTGGGCACCTTTAAAACTACCGTCACCTCCAATTACCACCATTCCATCAATGCCTCTTTTCTTTAAGTTCTCGTAAGCTATTTTTCTGCCTTCTGTTTCGAAGAATTGCGCGCTTCTTGCTGTTTTTAAAATGGTACCACCTCTTTGAATAATATTACCCACCGATTTTGAGTACATTTCAAAGATATCATCCTCTATCATTCCATTATATCCCCTTGAAACTCCATATACTTGTAGC
The DNA here is from genome assembly GCA_943326215.1 of Sediminibacterium ginsengisoli. GTDB lineage: Bacteria > Bacteroidota > Bacteroidia > Chitinophagales > Chitinophagaceae > Sediminibacterium > Sediminibacterium ginsengisoli_D. The sequence goes on from CALPSK010000008.1 coordinate 3,207, forward strand.
CCATGATAAATACTGGTTCTCACTACGGCTCTAATGGCTGCATTCATACCAGGTGCGTCTCCACCAGAGGTTAAAACTGCGATTTTGCTTACTTTTTTAGTAGACATAATTTTCAATTGTTCATTAATGTATTGATTTACAATAGTAATACCAATACGATGTAAAAGAAACCGAGCTACAAATTTAATCAATTGAGCTCAATTTTCCATTCAATTTATGAACAGTTTTGTCATGCTAACGCCTGTTATTAAATAGCAGTAAACCAGATCTAAAGTGAGTATAATCAGAGAATTGCAAAGAAATGGAGCAATTAAGACTGTATTATTTATTTATTAAATAGATTTCAGCCATCATGCATCTTGTGCTACCGCCTCCTAGAGCTTCAATAGTGGGGATAGAAATAGGGAGGAGGGGGTTGTATTTTTCTAAGCTTTTTACTTGAGCAGGATCTAAAGAAGTATGGGCTTGTTCCGACATGATTAAATGTGGTTTTTCATTAGTATCAAAAACTTGCAACATATTACCTGCAAAATGATTCAGTTGATCCTGGCTAATTTCAATGACTTCTTTGTTTGATTTCTTAAAACTTTCAAGTACTATTTGCTTTTCTTGTTCATTGGGGATACTCTCTAAACAAATCACCACAAATTGATCGCCCATACACATCATCACATTGGTATGATAAATGGGTTGTGCTTTATCATCCACAGCTTTAAAAGCAATTGCCTTGAATTGCATTTTATCGCACCATTCATAAAATGCATTCTTATCTAATCTCTCCGATAAACATCCATAGGCTAATTTATTTTGATGGTCTAGCACCATACTGCCTGTACCTTCTAAAAAGATTCCTTCCTTTTCTAAGTCAGTTAAATCCAATGTATTTTCAATTTTATAATTCGATTCTAGAAAATCTATTACCGTTGACTTTCTCTCAGCTCTTCTGTTTTGTGCAAACATAGGATACAAGCAAAGGGTTCCACCTTCATGTGTAGAAACCCAATTGTTAGGGAAAATAGAATCTGGGGTAGAGGGGTCTTTGGTGTCTTGTACCACATTTACTTTTATTTGATGGGTACGTAATTTTTCCACCATCGCATCAAATTCAGCAATAGCTAGTTCATTGGCATTTTCAATATTGATATTAGATTGAAAGAAATTATTAGCAGCCGTTTGCTGATTAAAATAAAATTGGTAAGGTCGAACCATTAAAATTTCCATATCCTATTTTTATTAAAATATATTATATTAAATTAGATTAGATTAGATTGCCTTTCTCTCAATAGGCATACTCATACAATGAAAGCCACCTCTTGCTCTGGATAATTCTGCAGAAGGCATAAGTATAATGGTGTTTTGTATAGTACTAGGGCTTTTGTTTCCTTTTTCAAAATCTATTAATAATTCTTTTACATGGACTACTTCAAAACCCTTGTTTTTAAAGGCTTCTACGGTTTTATCGTTTCTGTCATAGCCAAGTACCACCCCTTCTTTTAAAGCAAGCAGATTGCAAGAATCTGTCCATTGTTCTCTGGCATTATAAGGAAATTCATTATTGCCTGAGTAAATAAATTGAGCACCATTTTTGCAACCAAAATCCTCTTTACTTATTTCATCCAAGAGTTGTTCTAAATCGTTAATAATAGTGGGACTATTTTGTTTAGCTCTTTCAAATTTCCAAATAGTCACCGATTCTTTTTGAGTACTCTTAAAATATTGACTTACTTGATTCTTTTCTTTGTCTTGCAAACCCTCTTTAGAAAAATTACCTAATATCACCCAAGTATCTTTTTTGACTTGGGTAAATATGGTATCAATATGCATGTAGTCTCTTTTTTTAGGAATTTTTACAATGCTTATTTTATCCACCAGTGCTTTGCTAAATAATATTTCAGTGAGTTGAATGGCGGCGCTCATACTGGTTCTTTCACTCACGCCAATAATAACATGTTGCGGGGAGATCATCATAATATCTCCTCCTTCCAGTGTTACTTTCTCTTCACTTTCTTTTTCATTTAATAGTGCAATGGGATCTTTTTGAGAAAGTTCAATAATATTGGAAGCGCTATTTTTAAATAAAGGATGGTAATGAAATAAATACTTTGCAAATAGAGCTTCTCTTTTTCTAGCTAATTTCGCCGGCTTGTTTAAAACTAAATGGTCTTTAATAACAATACCAATATCTCTGGTAAAAATAAAATTAGGAATAGGAGGGAAGAGCAGTTCATTTTGACTATCGACACCTGATAAAAAAGTAGAAGCTAGTTTGGCTGGGGTATACTTTTTTAAATCTTCTTGTAATTGATAGCTGCAGCCCTCTATGGCTGCCACGGCTGCAATCAGTTGATTTTTGATATCAACATCATTTAAAATACTAGCCAATAACCATTCTAATTCTAATACTTTTTCAGAAGCATGAAAATGGGGGCGACCAGGTTTGTAAAAAGCTCGATCGTTTTTAGGATCGTCAATAAAAGCCATTCCAGGTTTCATTTTTTCTGGATCTAAAAAATAAAGTAGGAGTTTAGTGTAGTAATCGTATTCGTTCTCACGAATACTTTTTAAATGAACAATATCTTCAAATAGCCAATCCTGTGCTTTAGAGGGGATTACTTTTCCTAAGCCTTTATCGGGACTATGAACTAGTAACCTTTTAAGTTCACCAATTTCAGAATGAACGGATAATATATTTTGTTGCATCTTTTATATAATTTTTTTAATAACGCGGTTTTATAAACCATTAAATAGAAACCCAAAAAACCTTTAAAATAATTAAAGGTGAATAGAAGGGAATTTAAAATCGTAAAATGTATTGAGCGTAGCTAGTGGTCGGGCATAGGATTTAAACCAGCGTATATCCAGGCGAAATGATAAGGACTTTTACTATGTTGGTATAAATGCATCACATTGTAAATTTAACCCTTTTTATTTGCTTTCAAGTATTAATAAATCGTTAAAAGCAATATCATATTCTTTATTCATCGATCTAATTAAAGCATTTTTATCTTGATAGCTTTTTTCTATGACATGCATTTTTGCTGGATCTGCATAATTAGCAGGGTTGGCCATTTCTAATTCAATGGCTGCTTTTTCAGTATGTAAAGTGGCTATATTATGCTCAATTTGTGCAATGGCTTTTTGTAGTTTTTGAATTTGCTTTTGCAAATCCTTGTCAATGGCTTGTGGTTTCACTTCTGCAACAACGGCAGCTTCTTGTTTTCCTTGCTTGCGGGTATCTTTATTAGTAGCTTTTGAAGGCTCAGCTAATTGCGCTTTTTGTTTGGCCATTCTTTCTTTCCACTCTAACCATTCTTTATAATCTCCTTTGAATTCAATAATTTTTTCATCTTCAATTTCCCAAATTTTATTGGCAGTCTTTGAAATGAAGTAACGGTCGTGACTTACTAATATAATCGTGCCATCATATTTTGTAAGGGCTTCTGCTAATAATTCTACAGTGACCATATCTAAGTGGTTGGTAGGCTCATCCAGCATTAAGAAATTGGCCTTACTAATAATCGTTTTCGTAAGCGCTACTCTTGCTTTCTCTCCTCCGCTTAATACTTTTATTTTTTTATCTATCTCATCGCCCCCAAATAAGAAACAACCTAATAAGGCGCGAAGTTCTAGTTCTGTATTTTTAGTACCACATTCTTGTACTTCTTTTAATATGGTATTATTTAAGTTCAAGGATTCTAATTGGTGCTGCGCATAAAAACTTTCCTCCACATTATGACCCCAAACTCTTTCTCCTTCAAATTTTTCCATACCTGCTACAATTCTCAGCAGGGTAGACTTACCTTTTCCATTCGCGCCAATCAGTGCAATTTTATCACCTCTTTCAATTTCTGCAAAGGCATTGTCTAAAATTTGAACATTCGGGAATGCCTTGCCCACCCCTTTTAAGTCTACTAGTACTTTACCTGGTGTTTTATCTACCGCAAAGTTTATTCTAATATTAGGTCTCTCAATTTTAACATCTTCAATCACATCTAATTTATCCAATCGCTTTTGAATAGACTGTGCCTGCGCTGCTTTAGAAGCCTTGGCTTTAAATCTTTCAATAAATTTTTCTTGTTGCTTGATATAATCCTGTTGGTTCTCGAAAGCGCGTTGTTGTATTTCTACTCTTTGTTCTTTTTCAATTTCATAATGCTCGTAGTCGCCTGTGTAAAAATGTAATTGTTGTTGGTAAACTTCCACAATCTTATTCACCATTTTATTTAAGAAGTATTTATCGTGACTTACTATGACCACACTTCCTTTATAATGCAATAAATATTTTTCTAACCATTCAATACTTGGTAAGTCTAAGTGGTTAGTAGGCTCATCTAATAATAGTACATCGGGTTGTTGTAAAATCATTTTAGCAAGCAGTACACGCATTCTCCAACCTCCACTAAATTCTTTATAGGGGCGAGATAAATCCTTAATGGCAAAACCTAGTCCGTGTAAAACCTCTTCTGCTTTATGATTAATATTATAGCCATCTAATAAATCTATCTCGTGTAAAGCGTCGGTGTATTTAATAAGTAAATCGTTGTCCTCAGAATTGGCTTCTAATTCTTTACCTAGTTGTTCCACTTCTTTTTCAAGCTCGCGTACTCTTTCAAAAGCACCTAGGGCAACCTCTGTAATAGATTCATTGGTATCAAAACTTAATAAGTCCTGGTGTAAATAGCCAATGGTGGTATCTCGTCCTTTTTCAACAGTTCCTTTGCTAGGGGTAAGCTGGCCTACCAATATTTTTAATAAAGTAGACTTTCCTGTACCATTATAGCCAATTAAACCAATGCGTTCGCCTGGTTGGATGGACCAATTCGCCTCACTCACAATTACTCTTGCCCCAAATTCAAATGTCACATTCTGTAAACCTATTAGCATATTTTTTCAATTCAGACCGCAAAGTTAGCAAGTTGGACAATCTAATTATGCATAAATTTGGAAAAAGATTTTATGAAGCCCTATTTCTTTATCCTTTTTGCCTTTTTAGTGATGTCTTGCGCTAGTCCCGAAGACCCTGCTATAAACGAGCAGCTATGGGTATATAGCCCTGAAAATAACCAGGTAAATTTTGATAAAGCCTGTATGCCATTATTAAATAATTATCAAGAATTATTGAAAGGGGTAGCGGCGGGGGACACGGCTTATATATTTAATGCAGCTAAAACCTTAATTCAATTAACCGATTCTTTTCCTGCTGCCGCTATTACATTTAAAGATAGTTTATTGCATGAGCAGGCTATGCAATCTCTCCATAATATCAATGCTGAATTACAAGGCTTGTTGGCTGAACAAAGTTTACCTGCTATTAATATGGCCACGCATATGGTGTCTATTCAAATGCTGAACTTATTAGCCAATATTGGTTTTAAAGAAAAGAATATTTATGTTTTTAATGTGCAGGATGAAAAACTAGAAGATGGACTTATTTGGTTTGGATGGAATAAAACAGCTAAGGATCCTTATCATTCCAATTATAAAGATGAAATAACAGCACAGCAGTTTTTGCAAGAAAAATTCTAAGGACTTGGTTTTTTCAGTTCAAAAATAATCATCGCATTTACACTTAAAGTAGAAGTAATATAAATTTCTTGTCTACTCGTTCCATCTTTTACGACCATGAGTGCAGTGTTAGGAGGAACCGTACCTAAATTATGTGCGACAATAATAATTTCATGACGATTATTGTCTTTATTAAAATTCACATCAAAATGAGTGGCTTTATAGCTCAGTCTTTTATTTTCTAGCAATAAAACTTTATTATCAAAAATCATAATGGTGTCGTTATCAATGGTGCCATTATCGTATAAGTCAATACTTATAGAAGAACTATTGACAGTTACTTGTTTAACTAATTTATTTTCTCTACCTACTAAAACCCAGGGCAGTATTTGTCCAGAAGACTTAGTGGTACTGGTATTGGAGCTAGCGCTCGTTTCATTAATAGCAGCTGCTTTAGTATTCTCTGGTAAAGTATTCACTACTGCATTGATTGGAGCAGTTGCTGTTTTAATAGAAGAAGCTTGATTCGAAGAATTTTGAATAGGAGCGCTTTGAATAGAATTTGTTTGACTAGGGCTGGGCTTCGTTGTAGTATTCTGCGTTTTATTTTTTGGATTTGTTTTAGCGAGAACTTCTTTAACGACTTCTGGTTGTTTAGTAGGCTTTGTTTTATTTTCTTTTTGGGCCGTATTATTTTTTACTAATTCTTTTTCAATAATTTTATTAGCTACAGTATTTTTAGAAACTACTTTTTTTGAATTGGCTTCAGTAGTAATCTTATTTTTAGGAACTGCTGTTTTTGCAGTAAACTCTTTTACAATGGGACCTTCTTTTTCTAAATACACCTTACCTCCTCCGCAATCTTTCCCAGAAATTTCATTTGTGGCTGTATAAGTACCTTCTAAAATTTCATAGCCTCTCATATTTCGGTAGCTTAAAAAATTGGTCATTAAACAGGCTTCAAAATTCCCCACCAATTTCTTTTTGTCAAAACGGGTTTCTGTAATACTGACTAACTGTGTATTTTCAGAATGCATTCCTGTAGCCATGGCATTGGCTGTAAAATTATTTGAAATTCTAGAATAGGTTTTGGCTGTAAGGCTATGGTCTGGATTTTCTTTTATGTCTATTTCATAGGTAACTATTTTACCATCGAGCTCATTACTGGGTGTAAAATAGCCTCTCCATTTCCCAGTAAGGTCTTGGCCCATAACTAGGGTGGGTATGCAAAAAGCGAGTAATAAATAAACAAGGCTGCGCATATTACAAAGCTATGTATAAAATATGAACCGCATTTGTTACCTTTGCGGACATATATTATAGATAAAAAACATGGTTCAAATTCAATTTCCAGACGGCGCAGTTCGTTCCTACGAAAAGGGGATTACTGCTTTAGGTATTGCTAAGTCAATTAGTGAAGGATTGGCAAAGAAAGTATTAGCGGCTTCGGTAAACGGGGAAGTATATGATGCCACGCGTGCTATTAATGAGGACGCAGCCTTAAAATTATTAACCTGGGACGACGCCGATGGTAAAAATACCTTCTGGCATTCTTCTGCGCATTTATTAGCAGAGGCGGTAGAAATGCAATTTCCAGGTGCTAAATTTTGGGTAGGCCCTGCATTGGAGAAAGGCTTTTACTATGATATTGATTTAGGAGATAAAACCATTAAGGAAGAAGATGTTTTATTGCTTGAAAAAAAGATGAATGAATTAGCCAAGCAAGCCAACGCTTACATTCGTAAAGAAATGTCTAAGGCAGAAGCAACTGCTTATTTCACAGAGAAAAAAGATGAGTACAAATTAGATTTATTATCGGGTTTAGAGGATGGTAGTATTACTTTTTACTCACAAGGTGCCTTTACCGATTTATGTCGTGGACCACATATTCCGAATACTAGTTTTATTAAGGCTATCAAAATTACCAATATTGCAGGAGCGTTTTGGAAAGGTGATGAAAAAAATAAAATGTTGACAAGGGTGTATGGAATTACTTTCCCGAATCAAAAAGAATTGGATGAATATTTATTGCTTTTAGAAGAAGCGAAAAAAAGAGATCACCGTAAACTAGGAAAAGAATTAGGCATTTATACCATGGATGATGATGTAGGGCCGGGTCTTCCTTTGTGGATGCCGAACGGAACTATTATTATTGAGGAATTAGAAAATTTAGCCAAACAAACTGAAGAGGATGCAGGCTACAAGCGAGTAGTGACGCCACATATAGCCAAAGAGAGCATGTACATTAAGAGCGGTCACTTACCTTATTATCAAGATAGTATGTTCCCTCCGATGGAATTAGATGGTACAAAATATTATTTAAAAGCGATGAACTGTCCGCATCATCATAAAATTTTTGATGCAGAGCCTAAGAGTTATAAAGACATGCCACTTCGTTTAGCGGAGTATGGAACTTGTTATAGATATGAGCAAAGCGGAGAATTATTTGGCTTAATGCGTGTTCGTTGTTTGCACATGAATGATGCGCATATTTATTGTACCAAAGAACAATTTGCACAAGAGTTCAGAGCGGTGAATGAAATGTATTTAAAGTATTTCAAAATTTTTGGCATTGATAAATACGTAATGCGTTTAAGTTTACATGATCCTAAAAAATTAGGACAGAAATATATTAACGAACCTGAACTTTGGTTAGAAACTGAAGCCATGGTACGTGCGGTATTAATTGAAACAGGAACACCTTTTGTAGAAGTGCAAGATGAAGGCGCTTTTTACGGACCAAAAATTGATGTACAAATTTGGAGTATCATAGGAAGAGAGTTTACACTAGCTACCAACCAAGTCGATTTTGCGCAAGGCAAAAGATTCAATTTAAATTTCACCAATAAAGACAACGAACCTGAAACGCCATTAATTATTCATCGTGCTCCATTAGGAACGCACGAGCGTTTTATTGGATTTTTATTAGAACATTATGCAGGTAAGTTCCCTGTATGGTTAGCGCCATTGCAAGTGAAAATTTTACCTATTAGCGATAAGTTTATGCCTTATGCCGAACAGGTGTTTGCAGAATTTAAAAAAGCAGGGGTAAGGGTAGAAATAGATGACAGAAATGAAAAGATAGGTAAGAAA
>CALPSK010000009.1 GCA_943326215.1 Sediminibacterium ginsengisoli
GGAGAAGTAGAAAAAGCCTTTTCTTTATTGAATCAATTAAGAAATGCGCCTTATAATGCTAATTATCTATCTGCCACTCATTTTTGGTTAGGAGAAATAAGTTATAAGATGGGTAGAATCAATGACGCCATTGGTTATCTACAAAAATACATGTTAGATCCAATTAATTTAGGAGAAGTCAACCCTGCAAGCGCTAGGTATATATTAGGTTATTGCTTCTTAAAAAATGGTGCTTATCCAAAGGCATTAATTCAATTTAAAGAGATCTCCATTTTAAATGCGGGTGTAGAGTTAGATCGCTATCAACAAGATGCCTATGTAAGAGTAGCAGATTGCCAAATGATGTTAAAGAAAATGAATGAGGCCTTGGCAACTTATCAGCAAGTGATAGATTTATCCTGGTCTTATGCCGACTATGCCTTTTTACAAAAAGCTACCATATTAGGAGGTATAGGGAAGGTGAACGATAAAATTAAGATGCTTATTAATTATGAATCTAATTATCCAAACTCTACCTATATTAATGATGCTAGAATGGAATTGGCAGATACCTATGTAAGCCAAGAAAAGTTTCAAGATGCCATAGCCCCTTTATCTAAGATAACCTTAGATAAATCTGCTACCCAATTTTACCCTCAAGCTTATTATAAATTAGGTATTGTATATTTTAATTTGGATAAAAATCAAATGGCCCTTACCACTTTCAAAGATTTATATGCCAGTTATCCAAATTCAACAGAAAGTGAAAATGCCATTGAGTATATACGTAATATTTTTATAGAGGATCAAACGCCAGAATTATATGTACAGTTTATGAACGAATATGGCCATCCTTTAACGACGAATGAACAAGATTCATTAATCTTTAGGGCCTCTGTTCTTAAGTATGAGCAAAAAAGATATACAGAATCGGCTACTGGCTTTACTGCCTATTTACAGAAGTTTCCAAACGGTATTCATAACCTAGAAGCTACTAATCTTATTGCTGAAATAGCTTATTCAAAACAAAACTATGATACTGCTTTAGTATATTTTTCTACTATAGCCGATAGGGCACCCAATTTATATGCTGAAAGAGCAGCCCTGATTGCCGCTAGATTAAATTATTTTAATTACCAAAGGTATGAATTGGCTGAAAAGTACTTTACGATATTATTGCAAATTGCTACTCAGAAAGAAAATATTACAGAAGCCAATAAAGGTTTGTTAAGATGCCAATATAAAGCTGAAAAGTGGACGGATGCAAGTAAGATTGCTCAACAAATTCTGGAGGATAAAAATAGCGCTATGGATGATATGGAGATGGCGAATATGGTCATATACCATCAAAAATTAATAGCTAGTGATACGAGTGCCGCTATTCAAATAATTAGCAAAGTAATTAAAGCTGGCTCTAGTGTAATTTCTGCGGAAGCGCATTTTCAATTAGCGAATATTTATTTATTACAAAATAAGTTAAGCTTAGCGGAAAAAACCGCTTTTGATATCATTAAAAAACAAGCCTCATATGAATATTGGGTTACTAACACCTATATATTATTAGGTGATATTTATGTTGCACAGAAAGATAATTTCAATGCCATTGCTACTTATAAAAGTGTAGCCGATAACGCTACGATAGAACCACTTAAAATTGTTGCTGCTCAAAAGTTAAAAGAACTTACAGAAACACCAACAATTAAATAAAACATTATGAAGTATTTTTTAAAATATAGTTTCTTATTCATTTGTATTTTCTGTTTTTTAACTGCGGGTAATAGCCAGCAAAATAAAAAGACAAAAGCTAAGATGGCTGCTAGTAAAAAAGTAGGTACTAGTAAAAAGAAGAAACCTGTGAAATCAAGTAAAAGCAAAAAGAAGGCTAAAAAATCAAATTCGAAGAAAAAAAATAGGGTAGTGCGTAAAAAAAATACAGCCACATTCAATGTAGAAACAGCCGATCTATCAAAACTTTTGCAATCTAATAATATAGCTACTCCTACACTAGATACTATTCCAGAAAAAGAAGTAAGTATTATTTCAGCCTTCAAGCCACAGCTTAAAAATATAGCCAAACTAAATTTCACAAAGGCAATCAATAAAACCGATACCTCCACTACGGTACTTAATTATCAAGTTCCCACACAAAATTTAAGTTTTCAGTATAGACCTATTTCTTTAATCCCAAGGTCTTACAAAGAAAAAGAGACTTCTTTTCCAGTCAATACCACCAATTTAAAAGTTGGATTTGGTAATTATAATAACCAGTTCTTTGAAGCTAGTTACAATGCGATGGATGAAAATAATCATTCCCACGCTTTTGATGCTAGTTTTGAAACTTCTAATGGAATGCAGTATCTGCAACAGTATAACCATAAGAATTTTACATATATAGGCAATATCAATCTAAAAGAGAATTATTCCATTCAAACTGAGGCTTTTTATCAAAATACACAACGCTATAGGTTTGGTTTAGTGCCTGATAATAGTAGTTTATCCTTGGCGGCCTATTCACAATCCTTTACCAATTTTGGAACCACTTTAAAATGGGTGAACGAAGGCTCGCAAAATTCATTGATGAATAAAATGTTTAATCCAATTCTTAAATTCGAGAATTTTAAAGGGCTGGCTAATACAAATAATTTGTGGGTAGAAATGTACAACCCAATGAGTTTTAAATTAAAAGGCACAGGTAGAATAAACCTTGATTTTAATTATAATTATAATAAATATACACATACCAATTTCGTTAATCAAACGAATTCTTTTTTCACCATTCAACCCACTATTGAAATAAATAAATGGAATTCTAGTATTAAAGTTGGGGTTAAACCTAGTTTTACTTCCGATGAATTTGCATTATTTCCCGTCGTGCAGATTAGTAAGAAATTAAATGACACTAATTATTTATTAGTAGCTAATTGGCAAACCATTTTAACCAATAATAATTATGCCAGTCTTTCTATGATGAACCCATGGATAGCTGCTCCCAACAGCCTAAAAATTACAACTCAAGTAAAAAAGGCTTTAGATGTTTATGTCAATGCCTCTAAAAGGTTCCAGTATAGTTTTGGTTTATCCTTAAATGATTACCATAATATTCCTTTTTTCAATAGAATTAACAATATAGCACCCTCTTCCTTTTTCGGTTTACAATACCAACCCATTTTCGAATACAGAGCTATTACTTTAGAATTTGCTACTTCCATGCGTTATCAATTAAACGATCAATTTATTTTAAAAGGAAATGCGAAGTATATTCAGTTTAATTCAATCAAAGAAAATACCAATGCTTGGGGTATTTTGCCATTGAATTTGAATGGAGATTTAAGTTGGTATCCTAGTAAGAAATGGTCAATTGATGGCAGTGTGCAATATTGGTCTGGCACTTCCTTTCAAAATGAAGCAGGCAATGCCTATGATTTAAATAATACCCTTATTTTAAACGCTTCGTTTAATTATCAATTAACCACTCATTTAAAAGCCTGGGCTAAAGCGGAGAACTTATTAGATAAAAAGTATCAGCGTTGGGCAGAATATCCCTCTTTAGGTGTTCAATTAATTGCTGGTATCGTATATTCGTTTCATAAATAACTATGGAAAAAGTATTAGAACAATATTTTGTACAAAACAATGAATTAGTGCTTACTAATATAGGTAGCCTTCATTTGAGTAAAAAGCCAGCCACTTGGATAGGGGGTACTCTACATGCACCTGAATTAACAATTACATTTTCAACAAATAATAGCAAACCTAGTAATCATTTTTATAACTATTTAGCAGAAGCTTTATCAATATCTAACGAACAAGCCAATATTCAATTTGAGCAATTCTTAGAAAAAAGTTTTGACGCCCATAACAATACATTATCCATAGGGAATTTAGGAAGCATTGAAAAATTGGGAGATGAATATACTTGGAATACAAGTTTCACTTCTAATCATTATTTTAAAGATATAACCATAAGTCCCATCACTACAAGTGAAGAGATGGTTGAAAAGAAGTCCATTCAATGGTATTGGATAGCACTGATTTTATCCATTATGGCCATTGCAGCAATTGTATTTAAATCTTTTTAAAAATGCCGGAAAATAATAAACAATTTTCACCTTGTCCCATTTGTAATAAAGAAGACATCGCTAATTTACTGCATACAAAGGATTACTCATTGACTGGAGAAGATTTTCAAATTATTCAATGTGCCAATTGTACACTAGAGTACACCGATCCCGCACCCAGTAAAGAGGCCATTAAACCTTATTATAATTTTCCTTCTTATATTTCTCATACCGATACTAAAGATGGCTTCATAAACCAACTGTATCATAAAGTAAGAAATCATACACTTACTCAAAAGACGAATTGGGTACAATCGCTATTTACAGGCCATAAGGGACATATTTTAGAAGTGGGTGCTGGCACAGGCGCTTTTGCACATTCAATGTCTAAAAAAGGCTGGAAAGTAACTGCATTAGAGCCAGATGAATCTAGTAGAAAGAAAGCCCTTGAAAATTACAATATCCATTTACTTCCCATAGAAAAACTATATGATTTAGAAACTGCCAGTTTTGAAGTGATTACTTTATGGCATGTACTAGAGCATGTCCATGATTTGAATGAGTACATGAAAACATTTCAAAGGTTATTAAAGCCTAATGGCCGTCTAATTATAGCTGTACCTAATTATACAAGCTATGATGCAGGGTATTATAAAAAATATTGGGCTGCCTACGATGTTCCCAGACATTTATACCATTTCTCTCCTTTGTCCATGCATTATTTAGTCAAAAAACATAAAATGAGTATTGTACAAAAGCTACCTATGTGGTTTGACAGTTTTTATGTAAGCCTACTGAGTGAAAAATATAAAAAATCAGGATTTTTTGGAATGCTGCGTGCTTTTTTCATTGGTTGTCTATCAAATTTAAAAGCATTGCGCAATACAGATAGAGGAAGCTCCATGATCTATGAAATAAAAAAATTAGAGCAAGATTTATAGAGAGTCAATTAGAAGATTAGAAAAATAGACATACAGGAATGATTTGAATATTTCTATCGCAAACGAACTTCCACTAATACAGGCCAGCATTTACCAGTAATAAAAAAGGTGTTTTTCTTTGGTTGATAAGCAATACCATTCATTACATATCCAGCATCAATACTTAAGGGATCGTATTTTACACCCGCTTGAGAAAGTATATTACTAAAATCAATACTACTTTTAACTTGTCCGCTTACTGGATCAATGACTACTACTTCATTTCTACCATATAAATTGGCGTATAATTGCCCATTGGCATATTCCAATTCGTTCAAATTACTCAAATAACCATATTGATTAAATACCCCCAATGTTTTCTGAATCGTAAAATGAATAGGGTCTACAAAATAGATATTACTTTCTCCAGTAGAAATAATTAAGCTAGTATCGTTATGCGTTAAACCCCAGCCTTCATAAGGCCAGTAGAGTTCATTTATCTTCTTTAAAGTTTTGGCATCGTAGACAAAAACTTTATGGCTCTTCCAGGTAAGTTGATAAATTTTATCTTTAAATAGGGTAGTACCTTCTCCAAAATATTCTTTGTCTAATTTTACTTTACTACCCACTAGCTTCATATTGGTATCAAGTAATTGCAAAATACTTTTCCCTTCTAAGCCGGTAGACTCTAATAATTTATAGTCATTCCATTCTAAACCTTGTGTGTAGGAGCTAGTATCATGTGGGTAAACCTTAATAAGTTCATAAGACAAAGCAGTAGGGGCTGCAATAGAATTCTCATTGTTTGCTTCTGTACTATTTTGACTACTATTACAGGCCACTAAGAAATAGCAAAGTACAAGTGAATAAATGAACGCCTTTTTTTTCATAGTTATAAGTTCAATGAAATAGGATCAAATAATATTAAATTATATATTTAATTTAAACATTAAATCTAAAATGCATTACATCTCCGTCTTTTACAATGTATTCTTTACCCTCAATTCTTAATTTACCACTTTCTCTACAAGCAGCTTCGCTTTTAAATTTAATAAAATCATCAAAAGCAATTACTTCTGCTTTAATAAAACCTTTTTCAAAATCGGTGTGAATAACGCTGGCTGCCTGTGGGGCTTTCCAGCCTCTACCAATTGTCCAGGCACGTACTTCTTGCACACCTGCTGTAAAATAAGTTTCTAAATTCAATAATTTATAGGCCGATTGAATTAAACGGTTTAAGGCAGGCTCGGTCATTTTATATTCATCCATAAATACGGCTCTATCTGCTGGGTCTTCGAGTTCTGCAATCTGTGATTCAATATTATTACACATTACAATTACTTCTGCACCTTCTGCTTTAGCCATTTCCACTAACATGGCTGAAAACTTATTGCCGGTATGCATAGAAGCTTCATCCACATTCGCTACATACATCACAGGTTTTTCTGTTAATAAGAAACTATCTGCAATAGCAAGTCTGTCTTCCTTAGATAAATCTAAAGAGCGAATACTTTTTCCTTGCTCTAAATGAATTTTACATTTTTGTAAGACTTCTAATTCTACTTTGGCCTTAGGATCTGTTTTAGCCATTTTCTCGCAGCGTTGAATTTTTCTATCTACACTATCTAAATCTTTTAGCTGTAATTCTGTTTCAATAATTTCTTTATCCGCAATAGGGTTAATAGCGCCTTCTTCTCTTAATACATTCTCATCTTCAAAACATCTAATCACATGTATCACGGCACTTACTTCTCTAATATTGGCTAAAAACTTATTACCTAAACCTTCACCCTTACTTGCTCCTTTTACTAATCCAGCAATGTCCACAATTTCTAATTGAGTAGGGACTATTTTATTGGGAATAATTAAATCTGCTAATTGTTGCAATCTATTATCTGGGACATCCACTAAACCTACATTGGGTTCAATAGTGCAGAATCTATAATTGCTCGCCTGTGCTTTGGCACTATTACTAACTGCATTAAATAAAGTCGATTTTCCTACATTGGGTAATCCCACAATCCCTGCCTGTAAAGCCATAATTTCTAGTGTTTTATGAGCGCAAAAATACAATTCTAAACTCAAAAATGACTATATTAGAACCATAAACAATAGATTATGGCCTTGAATATTATTTGGATGGCTTTTTTTGTGATTGCCTTTATAATTGCCCTCTGTAAACTTGTTTTTTTGGGCGATACAGCCATTTTCAAGTTATTAGCCGATGGTATCTTTGATTCTGCTAAGTCCTCTGTAATTGATGTTGCCTTCCCACTAGCAGGCACCATGGTCTTTTTCTTAGGTTTGATGAATATTGCTGAAAAAGCAGGGGCTATTCAAAAGCTAGCCAAATGGATGAATCCCTTTCTAAGTCGTTTATTCCCTGAAGTACCTGCTAATCATCCAGCCATGGGTCAGATGGTGATGAACTTTTCTGCCAATATGTTAGGATTAGATAATGCAGCCACTCCTTTTGGTTTAAAAGCCATGGAAAGCTTACAAAGTTTAAACCCTGAAAAAGAGAAGGCCACCAATGCACAAATTATGTTCTTGGTATTGCATACCAGTGGACTTACCATTATTCCTTTAACCATTATCTCTTATAGGTTGGCTGCAGGCTCTCAAGATGCGGCTAGTATTTTTATACCCTGCGTTTTAGCTACCATTGGAACCACACTTGCTTCCATATTAATGGTAGGGTTTTATCAAAAATTAAAATGGGATAAGGTTTTAATTGGCTGGTTGATTGGTTTGGTATTAATAATGGTGGGCGTATTATTTGGAGTGAATTCTTTGAGTCCTGTAAATAAAGAAATATTTTCTAAAGTCATTGGTAGCGGATTATTACTCGTAATTATTGTGGGCATTATTCTAGGAGGGGCTTATAAAAAAGTTTCTGTATTCGATGCCTTTATTGAAGGGGCTAAAAATGGCTTCGAGGTTATTGTAAAAATTATACCTTATTTAGTAGCCATGCTTGTAGCTATTCGTGTATTTAGAGATAGCGGTGCCATGAATTATGTTTTAAATGCAATTACTTATTTAATTCAACTTACAGGAATGAATACTGAATTTATAGGAGCACTCCCTGTGGCCATTATGAAACCATTAAGTGGAAGTGGGGCTAGGGGAATGATGTTAGATATATTTCAAAACCAAGGACCCGATTCTTTTGTAGGAAAATTAGCCTCTATATTTCAGGGCTCTGCAGATACTACATTTTATATAATTGCACTTTACTTTGGAAGTGTGGGCATTAAGAAAATAAGATATGCTTTATGGGCTGGCATATTTGCAGATATAATAGGGGTGGTCATTGCCATATTAATTGGCTATGTATTTTTTAAGTAATATCCCCCATAATTAGTGCTGAAAAATTAATGAATTGATAAATTCTTAAGAGTATCTACTACTTGCCCTGGCTCATTTTCATGACTTCTTTCCACTCTTTATCTGTAACAGATTGTACGGATAATCTTCCTAATCTAACCAAGGCCATATCGGCTAAATTGGTATTGGCTTTTACGTCAGCTAATTTAACTGGATGTTTTAGTTTTTCATGAGGTGCAAAGTCGACCGCTAACCAGGCGGTTTCTTCTGTAGTAGGGTCTTGGTAGGATTCTTTAATTACTTTGGCGATGCCTACAATTTCCATACCCTCATTACTATGGTACCAAAAAGCGAGGTCGCCTTTTTTCATAGACCTTAAATTATTACGGGCGCCATAATTTCTTACACCATCCCAAAATGTTTTTTTGTCTTTGACAAATTGATCCCAAGAGTATTTGAAAGGCTCAGATTTAATTAACCAATAGGCCATAGGGGAATATTTTTAATAACCACTAGCAAGTACATCTGCTAAATGTAGTATTTGTACATTATTGCCATTGAATTTCATGCGTCCATCCAAATGCATTAAACAACTTAAATCGGTGCTAATTAAATACTCCGCATTTGTATTTATAACATTCTCAATTTTTTGATCGGCCATTGACACACTAATGGTATCATACTTCACGGCAAAACTTCCTCCAAAACCACAACAGGTTTCTACTTCATTCATTTCCACTAATTCTAAACCAGCCACTTTTGATAAAAGTGTTCTAGGTTCTTGTTTAATATGACATTCTCTTAAACCCGCACAACTATCATGATAGGTAGCCTTGCCTTCAAATTTAGCACCTAGGTCGGTTACATTTAAAATTTTCACCAAGAATTCTGAAAGCTCAAACATTCTATTAGTTACTTTTTTAGCAGGACTTTGAAAAGCGTTATTCTCAAAAATTTTACCAAAATTATTTCTTACAAATCCTGTACAACTTGCACTAGGGCTCACAATATAATCGGTACTATCAAAGTCTTGTACAAATTTGGTACATACGTCTTTAGACTCACTCCAAAAACCAGCATTAAAAGCAGGCTGGCCACAACAGGTTTGTTGTTCATTGTATTTAACCTTACAACCCGCTTTTTCTAATACTTTAATGGTATTATAAGCAGCTTGTGGATACAATTGATCCATAAAACAAGGTATAAATAGCTGTACTGTCATGTATCAAAAATAAGAATACTTAGCTAATAATTAAGCTAAAATAAAAAGGCATTCTCCACATTTGGTGGAGAATGCCTTTAAAAGCTTTTGGGAAATAGATTAAGGCTGAACCTTCAATCTATTGATATACTTATCGGCCTGGAAGCCTTTTTCTGTTTTAGGATATTTAGTCTTGATGGTTGTGTAAATTTCAATAGCATCATCTGCCTTGCCATTGATTTCTAACAAAGAAGCGGCACGGAATAAATACTCAGCAGAAATTCCTTCATCTTCTGGGAAATGACCACCTGCTTTTTTATAATAATCTATAGCCTCTTCGTTCTTTTTTAAATCCGCGTAAGCGTCGCCAATAGTTCCGTAAGCGATAGCTTGTACTTGTTTAGCAGAAGTGGAGAAGTCCTTCAAATATTCAATTGACTTATTGTAATCGTTCAAACGGTAATAACTAATACCGGCATAGTAATTAGCTAAATTAGCTGCCTTCGTTCCACTATATTCTTTAATAACATACAATACGCCTTTATTCGTTCCATCTCCGTTTAATACATAGTTAGAAGAGTCTAATCCAAAATATTTTTCTGCAACATACATAGTGTCAGCAGCCTTTGCTTCTCTTGGGTTTTGATACAATTCTGTATAGCCAAAATAAGCTAATACAATTACTACTAAAGCAGTTAAAGTATAAGTTAAGGTTTTCTGATTTTTCTTTACAAAATCTAAAAAGGGGTGTTTTTCTTGGTGTAATTCGCTCATATATTTTTATTAAAAATTAGTCTACAATAAATGGATAAGATGAATCAATATATACATCTTTCAATAATTCACTTTCATCAGGCCATGGACTTTCTTCTGCAAATTTTACAGAAGCTTCCACAATACCTGCAATTTTATCATCAATGGCTTTTAGTTCTTCAGCGGTAGCAAATTTATTATCAAGAATAGTAGCATGTACTTTTGTAATAGGATCTTGATTTTTATAATCTTCCACCTCGTCCTTAGAACGATATTTTTGAGGATCTGATACAGAGTGACCTCTATAACGATAGGTTTTCATTTCTAATAAAGTAGGGCCTTCACCATCACGTGCTCTTTTCACTGCTCTCACCACACCTTCATGCACCGCTTCTGCAGTCATACCATCTATTTTATCAGAAGGCATTTCATAAGCATCGGCTAATTTATAAATATCAATAACATTACTTGTTCTTTCAATAGAAGTACCCATTGCATAATTATTGTTCTCGCAAATAAATACTACAGGTAATTTCCATAGCATGGCTAAGTTAAATACCTCATGCAACATACCTTGTCTTGCAGCACCATCTCCAAAAAAACATAAAACCACATTTTTTGAACCACGGTATTGTTCCGCAAAAGCTAAACCAGCACCTGTTCCTATTTGAGCACCCACAATACCATGTCCTCCGAAGAAATAATGCTCCTTACTAAAGAAGTGCATACTGCCTCCTTTGCCTTTAGAACATCCTGTTGCCTTACCATATAATTCAGCCATGGCTGAATTGGGACTCATGCCTTTTGCCAAGGCTAAACCATGGTCACGGTATCCAGTAATGAAGGGGTCTTCTTGGTTGGTAGCTGTCATACAGCCAGCGGCTATGGCTTCCTGTCCATTATAAACGTGGAAAAAACCTCTGATTTTTCCAGCCATTTTATACATCTCTTCTGATTTGGATTCAAACTGACGAATTAACTGCATGAGTTCGTACCAATAGAGATATGTTTCTTTAGAAAATTTTTGGGCCACAGTCCTTTAATTTTGAGCAGCAAATATACTGTTTTCTACCATAAAATAGAGCAAAAAACAGTCCTTTACGCTTCTTTTAAAAATGGGTAAATATAGTCGGTAGGAGGGTTAAAAGTCTCTTTAATTGTCCTAGCACTTAACCAACGATACAAATTCAACATAGATCCTGCTTTATCATTGGTTCCAGAAGCTCTGGCACCTCCAAAAGGCTGTTGTCCAACCACGGCACCTGTTGGTTTATCGTTAATATAGAAATTA
>CALPSK010000010.1 GCA_943326215.1 Sediminibacterium ginsengisoli
GTAAATAGTTTTGTGCATCCAAGTCAAAAAAATAATGCCGACACACAGGCCATTTTTAGGTCCTCTTCTGCCGAACAAAATCTACAAATTAAAAACCTAGCGAACTTCCAAAAAAGGAACCAATTAGTCAGTGCCCAATATCTAAAAAAGCTCCAAAAAGCAGCCTTGCAAAATGACAATATATTTGCCGTTTTAATGGAAGCGGTCAAATATTGCAGTTTAGGGGAAATTTCCAATACGCTTTACCAGGTAGGGGGTAAATACAGCCGAAATTTGTAAAAAAACGATACCTTTGGCCCTCGTTAATTACGATTAAATTTCGCGTATGAATACTGATAAAAATACAATCATTGGTTTTGTATTATTGGCTGGTTTGTTCTTTATGTACTTCTGGTACACTAACAAACAACAAACGGACTTAGCTACTTATAAAAAGCATTTTGATGATTCTGTTGCCATGGTAAAAGCGACTGCGGCTAAAGCAGCTGCTTTGCAAACTCCTGTAAAATTAGATGCTACTTCTGGCGCTTTTGTAAATACAATAGATACTGTTCAAGAAGAGTTCACTTATTTAGAGAATGAACTGGTGAAAGTAAAGTTTAGCAATAAAGGAGGACAAGTAGCTGAAGTAACACTTAAAAAGTATACTAACTATAAAAAGGAATTGGTAAAACTAGGAGATAGTAGTTCTTTAAATTATCCAATTAATATTGGAGACAATAAAACTCTTCAAGTCAATCAAATTTTATTTCCAACAAAAACAATCACGACTGGTGAAAAGGGTGCACAAAAAATTGAGTATGCTTATACTACCCCTGCTGGAAAAACCATTCGTCATCAGTTTACATTAGAAGCGAATAAGTATAATGTTGAATGGAATATTCAATTAGAAGGTGCTGATCAATTATTAACCAATCAAAAATTAAATCTTGTATGGGATGTAAATGCTTATCAACAAGAGCGTACATCGGTGTATGAGCGTCAAATGTCTAATATCTGTTTTTCAGAAGGAGGCGAATTTGATTATATTTCAAGTAATACTTCTAAAGTATTTGAAAAGCCAGTACAATGGGTGGGTTTGGTACAACAGTTCTTTACCACCACTTTAATGTCTAAAGAAGGCTTTGCTACAGGTAATGTAAATTGGGAGCGCAAAGTAGACAGCAGTAATGGGCTTGCTAATTTAAAATCTCAATTACAAACTAAGGTAGCGGGTACGAATGCAAGTATTCCATTGTCACTTTATTATGGTCCAAATGATTTTGCTATCCTGAAAACACAGGCTCCTGAAATGGAACAAATAGTAAACTTAGGAAGAGACTTATATTCTTTTGTACGTCCTATTAATAAATATATTTTAATGCCTGTATTTGATTTTATTGCAGGCTTTGTTAAAAACTTTGGTTGGGTGGTTTTATGGTTGACTGTATTTATTAGACTCGTTACTTCTCCGCTTACTTATTCAAGTTATTTGAGTAGTGCCAAGATGAAAGTATTGAAGCCTGAGCTAGACGAGATTAAGAAAAAATTAGGCGACGATCAACAAGGCTTTGCCATGGAGCAGATGAAACTCTTTAGAGAAGCAGGTGTAAACCCATTAGGCGGTTGTATTCCAGCCTTACTACAAATTCCTATATTCTTTGCACTCTATAGTTTCTTTAACTCCAATATTTCTTTAAGAGGTCAGTCGTTCTTATGGAGCCAGGATTTATCTAGCTATGACTCTATTGCAACACTTCCTTTTACCATACCTAGTTTTGGTAACCATATTAGTTTATTTACCCTTACGGCAGTTATTACGAGTTTGTTAATGTCTATTTATAATATGGCCATGACACCTACACAGGATAACCCTGCTTTAAAGTACATGCCTTATATTTTCCCATTCGTATTATTATTTATATTTAACGGATTACCTTCTGCCTTAACTTGGTATTATACAGTTTCAAACGTGATCACTTTACTCATGCAATTAGTGATTCAGAAATTTATTATTAACCACGATAAAATTTTAGCAGGCATTGAAGTAAAACGCAAAACACCTAAAAAGAAAAGTAATTGGCAGAGCAAGTACGAGCAATTGATGGAGACGCAGAAAAAAGTACAAGCCCTAAAGGACAAGACAAAAAAATAAACTAACAACCCCCCTCAACCCCCCTGAAGTTTAAAATTACCCCCCTAATTATAAGCCTCTTCTTCTTTACGGCTTCGTCTTACGCTCAAACCAAGCTAGTAGGAGAGTGTGCCCTTCAGTTTCAAGTCACTGAACAAAAAGCAAATGGAGTATTACTGCCTATTGGCATAAAAGAAGTGTGGGTAAAAGGAAATCAATGTAAGACTAGATTAACCACTGCTCAGTTAGTGCAAACATTTTTATTTAATACGCAATTAAATAAAGCAACTATTACCAAGGATATTGGCCAAAGCCATTTTCTGCAAACAATTGGTTACCCGCCTGTATCAAAAAACAGTATAGTGTCTCAAGAAGAAATAGCGACCGACTCAGCCATAAATATATTAGGTTACAGGTGCAAAGCCTTGCAATTAAAATGGAGTGATGGTTCTACCTATGATATATTATATACCGATTCGTTGAACTTAACTGTGAATCAATTTGAATTAGGTTTTAAAAATATACCTGGCTTAGTCTTGTCTTATACTATAACCAGCGCAAAGGGCATGCGTATTAAATATCAAGCCACGCAATTGGATTTAAGTCCATTGTCATTAAGCCTATTTACAATTAATAGTGAATTGTATCAAGCAATAGACGAAAAGTAAAATCTAGGAAAATTTAGGAAGAGTAAGGAAGATTGAAAACTAAACCTTTCAACATTAAGGTTGAATATTAAGGTTGAACTGGACTAGGTGTTTTGAACTTAGACAAAACCACTTTATGACGATAAGGAATGACGTAAGAAATATTACCCTTATTGTATTTTAAATAGTTGCTATTATTCACAGAACCATTCATGTTAAAAGAGGTAATGCCTTTAAATTCTAAACTAGATTTTAAAGTATAAAAAGTAGCTGTCTTATGTGTAAGATTGCCAATATTTTTTAAGCTGTATTTTTCCGCCATCTTTTTAGATTCGGTGCTACCATTTACAATAGTAGATGCGTAACTGCTCTCAGAGATGAATAACACAGTCGTTAAACAAATGATTATTAATATGTTTTTTATAGTACGCATGATCAAATCAAAGGTAAGTATTTTACAATTTCGGCCACAAATAATTTTTAACCAATTTTAAGGGGTATGTGAAGAACAAATTATTGATAATTAATAGGTTAATTGTATATTTATTTAAAGCATTGATAGTCAGTGGTTATTCTTTAAATCATTGAAAATCAGTACTTTATTCCTAACCCATAAATGAAAAAGCCATGTTCGATAACCATCGTGACGAGGAGGGCGGAGATATTCATGAATTAATGCAAAGGTACCAGAACCTAAAACTAGGGCGTACCAACTCCTATATAGAAGAAGATGACTTTGAAAGAATCATTGAGCACCTTGATGAGAAGGATGAAATAGGGGAAGCTATTGAAGCGGCCAATATTGCGCTCGACCAATATCCCTCTTCCGCTTTACTGATGATTAAAAAGGCCGATTTATTACTAGCCACTCGAAAATATAAAGAGGCTTTACATTTATTAGATACGGCTGCCTTATATGATCATAAGGATATGAATTTATTCATCTTAAAAACAGATGCCTACTTAGCATTAGATCAACCCGAGAAAGCCATTGTCTTATTACAAGAAGCCCTGCATTTATTTGAAGGACCAGATCGCACTGAAGTTTTATTTGAACTTGCCGATGTCTATGACGACCATGAAGCATTTGATAAAGTGTTTGATTGCTTGCAATTAATATTAGAAGAAGATCCTACCAATGAAGAAGCCTTATATAAAATTTGTTTCTGGACCGATTTTACAGGAAGAAATGAAGAAAGTATAAAACTGCATCAACGCATTATTGATGAACAACCCTATAATGCTTTGGCTTGGTTTAATTTAGCGGCCGCTTACCAAGGCATTAAATTACATGAGAAAGCCATTGACGCTTATCAGTACGCCATTGTCATTGATGAGAAATTTGATTATGCCTATCGCAATATGGGCGACGCCTTTTTGCGCATTAGAAAATATAGAGAGGCCATTGAAGCTTTAGAAAAAGTTTTAGAATTATCAAGACCGGAAGATGTTATTTATGAGGCCATTGGGCACTGTTATCACAGAATGAAAAATTTTGCGCAAGCAAGGTTTCATTATAAAAAAGCAGTACACCTAAATCCCGATGATAGTAGGCTCTATCAAAAAATTGCGGGCACTTACATGCAAGAAGAGCATTGGGAGTTAGCCATTAAGCAATTAGAACATGCTTTAAGAATACATAAGCACATTAATGAATACTATATTTTAATGGGGGAATGTTATATGCATCTTTTGCAGTTTAAAGAAGCAGCTCAGTTTTTTGGAACAGTGGTAAAAAACAAGCCTAAGCAAATTGCTGGTTGGGAATACTTAATTAAATGTTTGGTGGCCAATGAACAATTAGACAGTGCTTTAGAGCAAACAGAACTTGCTTATATGTCTACGCAAGGAAAGGTCATTTTCATATTCTACCGTAGTGCTATATTATTTATGATGGGTAAAACGGCAGAAGGATTATTACAATTGGAGATGGCATTGTCTAAATCTTCTAAACTATTAAAAAAATTCACCAAATTCTATCCTGAAATTGTCCATGACCCCAAAGTGGCTGAATTAATTGGACAATTTAAGAAGGCGAAAAAATCTTAATCAATTTAAGTTATCTTTGCGCCAATTATTAAATGAAAATACACCCTAATGAATTATCATCTCACTCAAATACCTGAAAGAACTGCCAAACCTAGAAAAAGTGGACTGACCATGGTCATGGATAAAGGCCTGAGTTTTGGAGAAGCTGAAAATTTTCTAAGTGTTGCAGGGCCGCATACCGATGTTATCAAATTAGGTTTCGGTACTTCTTTTGTAACACCGAATCTGAGAAAGAAAATTGAATTATATCAAGCAGCAGGTATTCCAGTTTATTTTGGAGGTACTTTGTTTGAAGCCTTTGTGATAAGAAATCAGTTCGATGATTATATCGCCATGTGTAAGGATTATAAAATTGACATGATTGAAGTCAGTGATGGATCTATTACTATTCCGCATGCAGAGAAATGTGGGTATATAGAAAAAATTTCAAAATTTGCCACTGTACTAAGTGAAGTAGGTAGTAAGGATGCTGCACATATTATTCCACCTTATCAATGGATTGAACTGATGAGTGCTGAATTAAGTGCAGGTTCTACCTATGTGATTGCGGAAGCAAGAGAAGCGGGTAATGTAGGAATTTATAGAGGTAGTGGGGAAGTGCGTGAAGGATTGGTACAAGAAATACTTACTAAAATTCCAGCAGAAAAAATTTTATGGGAAGCGCCTCAAAAAGCACAGCAACTTTATTTCTTGGAACTAGTAGGTTGTAATGTGAATTTAGGAAATATTGCACCTTCTGAAGTCATTCCTTTAGAAACCATGCGCATTGGACTTCGTGGCGATACTTTTGACTTATACTTAAATAAATAATCTTGCGCCAGTTTGGATTAATTGGATATCCATTATCCCATTCTTTTTCACAGAAATTTTTTACAGAAAAGTTTCTGCAGGAAAATATTGTCAATGCGAAATATGATAATTTTCCCATACCCTCCATTGAATCTTTTGCTGGCTTATGGAAAGAAAATCCAAATTTGGAAGGCTTGAATGTGACCATTCCTTATAAAAAAGAAGTCATCCCTTTTTTGCAACATAGTAGTGCTGTAGTGCAAGAAATTAATGCTTGTAATTGCATTCGAAAATTCAATAATGAATTATATGGTTATAATACCGACGTCATTGGGTTTGAAAAATCTTTACTGCCTTTTTTACAACCCCATCATACCCATGCACTTATTTTGGGAACAGGAGGCGCTGCTGCTGCGGTGCAGTGGGTACTTCAAAAATTAAATATTCAGTTTCAAGTTGTTTCAAGAAGGGGGAATGATATTGAAGCGAATAATGAAATGAAAGCTTATTTAAGTTATGATCAATTAGCTGCCTCAGTTATAGAAAGCCATACACTTATTATAAACACAAGCCCGCTGGGTATGTATCCAAACACGAATGAGGCGCCGCCCATTGCTTATGAGGGTATAACGGCGCAGCATCATTTATATGATTTAGTGTATAATCCAATAGAGACTTTGTTTATGAAAAACGGATTAGCAAAAGGAGCCACTGTTCAAAATGGATTAGCCATGTTGCATATTCAAGCAGAAGAGTCTTGGGCTATATGGAATGCAAAAATGTAAAAAGTTGGGTGACGGCTTTTTGTCTATGACTATAAATATTTTTTTCTTCCATCGTCATTTCTGCAAAACTTTTACTAGCTCCTTCGGGAATAAATATGGGATCATAACCAAAGCCCTCCCCTCCATGCATGGTTTCTGCAATCGTTCCTTTGCAAATACCTTCGAAATAAAAAACTTCTTTATTCCATAATAAACAAATCACTGTTCTAAATTGCGCCTTACGATTTGTAATGCCATTTAATTTTTCTAATACTTTATCAATATTGGCTTGAAAATTTCTATCACCACCTGCATACCTTGCACTTTTCACACCAGGCTCCCCATTCAAAGCTTCAATTTCAAGTCCTGTATCCTCGCTAAAACAATTTTGCTTTGTGATCTTTTCTATGGTAATGGCTTTCTCGTAAGCGTTTTCTTGCAATGTGTCGTGAGGCTCGGGAATATCAATGTCAATACCTGCTTGTTCTAAAGTAATAATGGTGAAGTCGTTTCCTACTAAGGATTGAATTTCTTTTATTTTATGTTCGTTATTAGTAGCAAAAATGATAGTGTGCATGCGAACTTATTATAATTGAAATATTTGTTTTAGCACGGTCCATAGTTTTCCTTTTTCTTTTTTAGCATCCAAGCTGGTTCCTTGCATTGTTGATAATGCGGCGCTAAATAATAAATTGGTTTCGCCAAGTGGTGTTGTTTTATATAAGGTAGTTGGTAATTTAATTTTCAATGCCTTAGTATCTATGTCAAAAGTAATTACTAATAAAGAAGGAAGTTTAGTGAGCATTTCATGTAAGCTCGCTTTTTGATTACCAATATTAATAAGGGCAATATCTGCAATGGTAAGTCGGCAAGCGTTTAAAATGGAAGTCAGTAAAATAAAATCGCTTTCATTTAAATACACCGATTCGGGATCATTCACCACTACCAATATTTTTTTATGATGGTCTCCTAAGTATTTAATTGGGCTGGCCATCTCGGTGGTTTCGGTAATCGTTTCCTGTTCTTTACCTGGCAACTTATTTTCAGGAATTATAGCGGGCTTTATTTCCTTTTCAGGTAAGACCAAACTATCTTTGTATAAAGAAACTAAGACGGCAGGAGGTAATATTGTTTTTTCTACTTTCATGAAGTTGGAAAATTAATTGAAAAGGCGCAGATTGAAAAATAACAGTTGTAAGTTTTCCTCTTTTTTCGTTTCTTTGTAATTCGAATTCACCCTTTACAATTATCTATCATGGCAAATCCAATCATTCCAGTTACCAAATCAACCAACCCTCATTTGCCTCATTTTAAAATTGAGACTTTGCAGTTTGGAAAACACTTTACCGACCATATGTTAATGGCCGATTATGAAAACGGTGAATGGAAAAATGTAGTCATTAAACCTTATGCACCTATTGAGGTGGACCCTGCCTCTGCCATGTTGCATTATGGCCAAACAATATTTGAAGGTATTAAGGCCTATAAGAATACAAAAGACGAAGTAGTTATTTTTAGACCTGATCAAAATTTTATTCGTTTTAATGTATCGGCTGCAAGAATGCAAATGCCGCAAGTGCCTGAGTGGTTATTTATGGAAGGCATGAAACAACTTATTAATGTAGAAAAAGGTTGGATACCCAGTTTACCAGAACACTCTTTATATATAAGACCTTTTATGATTGCCACCGATCCTTTCTTAGGTGTGCGCCCATCAAGCACTTATAAGTTCATGATTATTTTAGGTCCTTCTGGTGCTTATTTTTCTGCCCCTATGAAAATTATTATTGAAGAAAAATATACACGTGCAACACCCGGTGGTGTTGGCTTTGCGAAGTGTGGTGGAAATTATGGCGGTAGTTTATATCCTGTTGATCTAGCACAAAAAAGTGGTTACGATCAAGTTTTATGGACTGATGCCATTGAACATAAATATGTAGAAGAAGTGGGTATGATGAATGTGATGTTTGTCATTGATGGAAAAGTCATTACACCCAGTTTAGAAAGAGGCACTGTATTAAAAGGAGTCACTAGAGATAGTGCTATTGTACTATTAAGAGACATGGGCTATGTAGTAGAAGAAAGAAATTTATCGATAGATGAAATTGTAGAGGCGCATAAAAAAGGATTGTTTCAAGAAGTTTTCGGAGTAGGAACAGCTGCAGTGGTTTCTTATATTGTTAAATTAAGCCACAAAGACTATCACATGAACTTCGATATAGATCAATTAAAAGTAGCACCTGCTTTGAAGCAACATTTAAACGATATTAGAGTAGGGGATGTTCCAGACAAGCATAACTGGTTAATGAAAGTTCCTTCTTAGCAGCTAAATCTCTGAAAATCAAGCTATTTTATTTGAATTATTGGCTCATTTGCTGCCAAAAGGAGGCATTTGGGGTATTTTTTTAAAATTAGCGAATAAACATTTTGGTATTTGGGCTACAGCCATTACCTTTGCCGTCCGAATTTTTTATAAACCGAAATTGAAAAAAACAGCAGAATAAATGCCTACTATTCAACAATTAGTGAGAAAAGGCCGTGAGATCATCAGGGCTAAAAGTAAATCAAGAGCATTGGACGCATGTCCTCAGCGTCGTGGCGTTTGTACTAGAGTGTATACAACTACACCTAAAAAACCAAACTCTGCTTTACGTAAAGTGGCTAAAGTGCGTTTGACAAATAAAATTGAAGTTATCGCTTACATTCCAGGTGAAGGTCACAACTTACAAGAGCACAGTATCGTTTTAATACGTGGTGGTCGTGTAAAAGATTTACCAGGGGTACGTTATCATATTGTACGTGGAAGCCTTGATACTGCTGGTGTTAAAGACCGTAAGCAGTCTCGTAGTAAATACGGTACAAAGAAAGAAAAAGCAAAGAAATAATTAACCACTAACTCATATTCGACATGCGTAAAGCACAACCTAAAAAAATTCCTCTAGCACCAGATCCTCGTTTCAACGATGTGCAAGTAACTCGTTTTATTAATAACGTAATGTTAGATGGTAAAAAGACTACAGCTTATAAAATATTTTATGATGCACTAGATAAAGTAAGCAAGTTCACAGGTGAAGATGGATATGAAATGTGGAAAAGAGCAGTAGTGAATATTACGCCTGCTGTTGAAGTACGTAGCCGTCGTATTGGTGGTGCTACTTTCCAAATTCCTGCTGAAGTTCGTGCAGACCGTAAAATTTCTTTAAGCATGAAATGGTTAGTACGTTATAGCCGTGAAAGAAACGGTAAAACAATGGCTGATAAGTTAGCGAACGAAATTATCGCAGCTACAAAGGGTGAAGGTGGTGCTTTCAAGAAAAAAGAAGATACACACCGTATGGCTGAGGCGAACAAAGCGTTCTCTCACTTTAAGATGTAATTCTAAATAGAATACTGGCTTTTTAGCCTTTAAAAATAGACTAAACCTCTCTGTATCAACAGGGAGGTTTTTTTGTTGGAAAAAAAAGTCGAGAATCAGCCTTTCAATTACTAATATCGTTAACTTTGCGCCTCGGAAAATAGGACCATTAAAAATAAAAAATAACCCTTTTATGGCTGACTTGAAACTACAAAGAAACTTTGGAATTGCTGCGCACATTGATGCCGGTAAAACAACTACGACTGAACGTATCTTACGTTATACTGGTATGATCCACAAAATAGGTGAGGTGCATGATGGTGCCGCTACTACTGACTGGATGGAACAAGAAAAAGAAAGAGGTATTACTATTACTTCTGCAGCAGTAAGTTGCCAATGGCAGTTCCCTACTACATTGGGTAAAAAAGATGAAAGAACAAAAGATTATTATTTCAATATTATTGATACTCCAGGTCACGTGGATTTTACCGTAGAGGTAGAACGTTCTATGCGTGTATTGGATGGTTTGATTGCACTTTTTTCTGCAGTAGATGGCGTTGAGCCACAATCAGAAACAGTTTGGCGTCAAGCAAATCGTTATAAAGTTCCTCGTATTGGATTCGTCAATAAAATGGATCGTGCGGGTGCGGACTTCTTAATGGTGGTTACACAAGTAAGAGAAATGTTAGGCGCGAAAGCGGTGCCATTACAATTACCTATCGGTGCGGAAGATAACTTCACTGGTGTTGTGGACTTAATTAGAATGAAAGCTATTATTTGGGATGATGCTACAGAAGGTATGACTTATGTAGAACATCCTATTCCTGATGATATGAAAGAAGATGTGGATTATTGGAGAGCTCAATTAATTGAAGCCGTAGCAGAATACGACGATAAATTAATGGAGAAGTTTTTTGAAAATCCTGATTCTATTTCTGAAGCGGAAGTACATGAAGCCATTCGTAAAGCAACAATCGATTTAAGTATTGTTCCAATGATGTGCGGATCATCTTTCAAAAATAAAGGTGTACAAACAGCATTAGATGCAGTTTGTCGTTACCTGCCTTCACCAGTAGATGTAGATGATACAGAAGGAACAGATCCAGATACAGGAGAAAAAGTTTATCGTAAACCAAATGCAAAAGAACCATTTGCTGCATTGGCATTTAAAATCATGACCGATCCTTTCGTTGGACGTTTAGCGTTCTTCAGATGTTACTCTGGTCATTTGGATGCAGGTTCTTATGTTAAGAATATGCGTAGCGGAAAGAACGAGCGTATTTCTCGTATCATGAAAATGTTTGCGAACAAACAAAACCCAATCGATTTTATCGAAGCAGGTGATATCGCAGCAGCAGTAGGATTTAAAGAAATTAAAACTGGAGATACATTGTGTGATGAGAATCATCCAATTGTACTTGAGAATATGTTTATTCCAGAACCCGTTATCTCTGTAGCAGTTGAGCCTAAGACGCAAGCTGACGTTGATAAAATGGGTATGGCCATTGCTAAATTAGTAGAGGAAGATCCTACATTACGTGTAAAGACTGATGAAGATACTGGTCAAACAATTTTATCTGGAATGGGTGAATTACACTTAGAGATTATCGTTGACCGTATGCGTCGTGAATTTAAAGTAGAGATTAACCAAGGTAATCCTCAGGTAGCGTACAAAGAAGCATTTGGTAAAATGATCGAACA
>CALPSK010000011.1 GCA_943326215.1 Sediminibacterium ginsengisoli
AAATAACAAGGATTAAATACGCACATATGTGCATTACTTTAAATGATAACATTACGTTAATCATTAGATAAACATTTAATAAAATAAGGTTAAGCTTGAGGGTATAATAAGGTTAAGCTTCAGGGTATAATAAGGAAGGAAACACTAAACAATAAGGAAATGCTAAACAATATGGAAACACTATACAACTAAGTAAAGCATTTAACAATAACTCTAAGCTAACTGTTCTAAATTAAGACTGCTTTAAACTTGCAATCATGGCTATAGGGTCGGCTGCTTTGAATACAGTGGTACCTGCAACAAGTACATCGGCACCCGCCTTGGTAAGGGCTGCTGCATTGTTGGCATCCACGCCCCCATCTATTTCAATAAGGGTAGAAGCACCAGCTTTGGTAATTATATCTTTTAGGGCCACTACTTTCTCATAAGTAGTTTCAATAAATTTCTGTCCACCAAATCCAGGGTATACACTCATCACACAAACCAGGTCTATCTCTTTTATAAAAGGAGCTAATACTTCAGCATCGGTATTGGGGTTAATAGCCACACCTGCTTTCATGCCCTCGGCTTTAATTTGAGCTAGGGTACTAGCTAGTTCAGGACAAGCTTCAAAGTGCACGGTTAGAATATCGGCCCCTGCTTTTTTGAAGGCAGTAATATATTTTTCAGGAGAGACAATCATTAAGTGAACATCGCAAAC
Organism: Sediminibacterium ginsengisoli; assembly: GCA_943326215.1. Taxonomy (GTDB): domain Bacteria; phylum Bacteroidota; class Bacteroidia; order Chitinophagales; family Chitinophagaceae; genus Sediminibacterium; species Sediminibacterium ginsengisoli_D. Next base: position 701 of record CALPSK010000011.1, read on the forward strand.
CTTGGTCGTGGCCTTTCTAATTTGTTCAATGATGGGTAGTCCAAAACTAATATTAGGTACAAAACTTCCATCCATGACATCTAAATGAAACCACTCGGCCTCGCTTTCATTAAGCATATTGCAGGCATTGCCTAATTCTAAGAAATTAGCTGCTAATAGGGAAGGTGCGATAATGGGCATAGAGGTATTTGTACAAAGGTGTATTTTTTAAATGATTTTGCCATAATTATGTCCATCAATTATGACAGAAATATGACAGAAAAAAGAAGCTATACTGATTTTGATTAGCTTTTTTGCTTTTTTACTATTTACTTTTGCTGCCTATAAATTAACCTATGAAACAAATTTGTATTTTATTTTTATTGGCTGCTTTAGGCCTAAGTGTTCAAGCGCAGGATTCCGTTTTATTTGCGGGTGAATCGCATTTTAAAAACGTTATTCAATTAACTAAGGGGGGAGACAATGCAGAAGCTTATTGGAGTTTTGATAGTAAGCGTGCAAGTTTTCAAAGAACCAATCCAAAAGAAGGTATTAATTGTGATCAAATTTTTATGGGCTTGGTTCCGACTTCCAACACAGAAAGTTTTAATTATAAATTAATTAGTGGAAATAAAGGAAGAACTACTTGTTCTTATTTTACCAAAGATGGCGCGCATATTATTTACGCTTCTACAAAAAATGGGGGAGACGATTGTCCGCCAGCAGTGGACCGCGCAAAATATGGCAATAGATATATTTGGCCTTTATATGCTAGCTATGATATTTTCGTTGCAGACACGAACGGGAAAAATGAAGAACAAATTACGCATAGCGAAGGCTATGATGCAGAAGCCACTTTATCTTATGATGGTAAAAAAATGATTTACTGTAGTGTGAAAGATGGTGACTTAGATTTATATGTGATGGATTTAAAAACAAAAAAAGAAATTAGAGTCACCAATACTTTAGGATATGATGGCGGTGCTTGGTTTAGTCCAGATGGTAAAAAAATTGTTTGGAGAGCAAGCCGTCCTTCAACAGCTGCAGAAGTGGAAGAGTATAAAGCTTTATTAAAAGAAGGATTGGTAGCGCCTACTCAAATGGAAGTATGGATTGCGAATGCCGATGGAACGGATGCCAAACAAATTACGCATTTAGGTCAAGCCAATTGGGCCCCTAATTTCACACCCGATGGAAAACATATAATTTTTTGTAGCAACCATGAATACAAACGCGGCTTTCCTTTCAATATGTATTTAATAGACTTAGAAGGAAATCATTTAGAAAAAATTAGTCGCGATAAAGGCTTTGATGCCTTCCCTATGTTTAGCCCAGATGGCAAAAGAATTCTATTTTCTTCCAATAGAAACAATGGAGGAACTAGAGACACCAACCTATTCGTTGCAGATTGGGTGGACTAGTTCGCTTAAATTTTTATATATTAGCTAATTGAATCTTCAATTGCTCACAATATTAAAAATTATAATATGAATACTGGACTGTTACATTTACATAATTTACTAAGATGGGTGGTCTTAATTACCCTTCTTTTATCCATTGTCAAGCTTATTTCGGGACAAAATGCCCTAAAAACAAGCAAAATTTTGCTCATTAGCGCCCATTCTACCCTGGTATTGGGTTTGTATCAGTATTTCTTTGGAGCAGTGGGATTTAAGCTAATAAGTAGCACCGTAGGTGGAATGAAAGAGGTGATGAAGGATGCAGTCACTCGTTTTTGGGCAATAGAACATATTAGTTCCATGATTTTAGCCATTGTTTTAATCACTATTGGTCATATTCGTTTGAAAAAGGGGGCAAAGGCAAGCACAACGGCTACTTTCTACCTCATTGCCCTGCTCTTAATTCTGTCAGCTATGCCTTGGCCTTTTAGGGCGGGTATTGGTCGACCATGGTTGCCGGGTCTATAATTATCTAACTACTTGATTATCAACATATTTTTAAGGAGAACCCTCGGTTCTCCTTTTATTTTGCACATTTCGCAATATTTCGGGGTGAATTTTTCATAATTCCATTCATTTCCATATCTTTGCAACCCCAAAATAAGTATGTCAAAACAACCGCTGATTAAACAAGATGGAGTAATTATTGAAGCTATGAGCAACGCCATGTTCAGAGTGAAATTAGAAAACGGACATGAAATTTTGGCGACAATCTCTGGTAAAATGCGCATGCACTATATCAGAATTTTGCCTGGGGATAAAGTGGGTTTGGAAATGAGTCCTTACGATTTAACAAGAGGAAGAATAAATTTCAGACACAAATAAAAAGTAGAAAATAACTAGGAAATAAATATTTAAAAATAAAAAGATGAAAGTTAGAGCATCCATTAAAAAGCGTAGTGCCGATTGCAAGATCGTGAAGCGTAAAGGTAAATTATACGTTATCAACAAAAAGAATCCTCGCTTTAAGCAAAGACAAGGATAATCCAACAACCACAACAATAACAAAAAACCAGTTTTAAAATATGGCTCGTATTGCCGGTATAGACTTACCAAAAAACAAAAGAGGAGAGATAGGACTACAGTACATCTTCGGTATTGGACATTCTACAGCTCAGTACATCTTAGACAAAGCAAACATCAGTTACGATAAAAAAGTAAATGAGTGGAATGACGATGAGCAAACTGCTATTCGTAATATCATCAATGCTGAATTTAAAGTAGAAGGTGCTTTACGTAGTGAAGTATCTATGAGTATTAAGCGTTTATTAGATATCGCTTGTTACCGTGGATTACGCCATAGAAAAGGTTTACCTGTTCGTGGTCAACGTACTAAGACTAACTCACGTACTCGTAAGGGTAAGCGTAAGACAGTTGCTGGTAAGAAGAAAGTAGCTAAGAAATAATTTTAGTTCCTCATAAAATCGGATCCTACAAAATGTAGGGGAGATTTAAATTAAAAACCCGTTTCTATTACAAGTAACAACAAGTAATAAAAACACACCTCAAAAAAAATGGCAAAACCAATCAAAGCACAAAACAGTGCAAAAGCGGCTTCTAAGAAAAGAGTCGTGAAAATTGATGCATCTGGAGAAGTTCGTATCAGTGCAACATTCAACAATTTAATTATTGCTTTCACTAATAAAGCAGGTCAAGTGATCAGCTGGAGCAGTGCTGGTAAAATGGGATTCAGAGGTTCTAAGAAGAATACTCCCTATGCAGCTCAAATGGCAGCAGCAGATGCAGCGAAAGTAGCATCAGACGCTGGTGTTAAAAGAGTAGAAGTATTTGTAAAAGGTCCAGGTTCTGGTCGTGAAGGAGCTATTCGTTCTATTTCACAATCAGGAATTGAGGTAACTTCTATCCGCGACGTGACTCCAATGCCACACAACGGATGTCGTCCTCCAAAACAAAGAAGAGTTTAATTACATTATATAACCAACAAGGGTGTATCATTCATTTTAGATTTTTACCGATGATACATCGACACTAAAAAATCACAAACAAGTATTATGGCACGTTACACAGGACCCAAAACCAAAATTTGTCGCATTTTCGGCGAACCTATCTTAGGAAACGCAAAATGGTTAGGCAAAAACAGCAACCCTCCCGGTCAGCATGGCGCACAACGTAAGCGCAAGCAATTAGGTGAGTACGCTTTACAATTAAGAGAAAAACAAAAAGCCAAGTACACTTATGGTGTATTAGAGCGTCAATTCCGCAAAACATTTGAGGAAGCTGCACGTATCAAAGGCGTTACAGGTGAAAACTTAATCAAATTATTAGAATCTCGTTTAGACAATACCATTTTTAGAATGGGATTGGCAGCAAGTCGTCCGGAAGCACGTCAGTTAGTAGCACATAAGCATATCACTGTAAATGGTGCTGTGACAAATGTACCTTCTTATACATGTCGTCCAGGTGATGTGGTTGCTTACCGTCCTAAGAGTGCGCACAATACTTCTATCGTTGCCAAGCAACGTGGTAGAAATACGAAGTTCAGCTGGGTAGATTGGAATGAAACAACCAACACGGGTACTTTTATTACAATGCCAGAGCGTGAAGCGGTTCCTGAAAACATTAAGGAGCAACTAATCGTCGAATTGTATTCTAAGTAGTAGTATATAATAGTATTATAACAATAGTACTTTATAATAAAAGCAACTAACAAAATTTCTTCCTCAGGGAAGATTCAAATAAAAAATAAATTGACATGGCTATATTAAGTTTTCAAAAACCAGACAAAATTGTTTTACAAAAAGCAAATGACTTTGAAGGACAATTCGAATTCCGTCCATTAGAGCCAGGTTTTGGTTTAACATTAGGCAATTCTTTAAGAAGAGTTTTATTAAGCTCTTTAGAAGGTTTTGCAATTATAGGTATCAAAATTGAAGGAGTAGACCACGAGTTTGCTACTTTAAAAGGTATCACAGAAGACGTTACTGAATTAATCTTAAACTTAAAGCAAGTTCGTTTTAAGCGTAAGGCCGATCAAGATGTTTCTTCTGAAAAAATTACTTTATCAATTAAAGGTAGCAGTGAATTTAATGCAGGTCATATTGGTGATGCTTCTCAGCAGTTCCAAGTAATGAACCCTGAATTAGTTATTTGCACAATGGATTCAACTTCTAAATTAGAAATTGAATTAACGATTAGCAAAGGACGTGGTTACATTCCTGCTGAAGAGAATAAATTAAAAGAAATGCCATTTGGCTATATCGCTATCGATTCTATTCACACACCTATCAGAAACGTTAAATACGCTATTGAGAACTACCGTGTTGAACAAAGAACAGATTACGAGAAATTAATTTTAGACGTAGCTACAGATGGTACTATTCATCCTGAAGATGCAGTAAAGCAAGCTTCTAGAATTTTAATTCAACATTTGATGATCATCACTGATGAGAACATCACTTTTGATAATAAAGAAGACAAGAAAGAAGATGTAGTGGATGAGCAAGTATTGCAATTAAGAAAAGTATTAAAAACTCCTTTGGAAGATTTAGACCTTTCTGTTCGTGCATTCAATTGCTTGAAAGCTGCTAAAATTAATAGCTTAAGTGAGCTTGTTCAATATGAGCAAGAAGACTTAATGAAATTTAGAAACTTTGGTCAAAAGTCTTTATCTGAAATCGAGCAAGTATTAATCGAAAGAGGATTGAGCTTTGGAATGGACCTTGGTAAATTAGGATTAGACAAATTAGATTTACAATAGTCATAACACTAAAAGTAAATCACTATTTATAACGAGCGAAAGCTCAAACCTTACAATTCCTGACACGGTGTAAGGATAAAACTTAAAAGTCATGCGTCACGGAGACAAACAAAACAACCTTGGTAGAAAGAAAGCACATAGAGATGCTTTATTAATGAATTTAGCTTGTCAAGTAATTACGCACAAGCGTATTGTTACTACATTAGCTAAAGCAAAAGCTTTAAGAACTTATGTAGAGCCATTAATTACCAAAACAAAGAAAACTGCTACTAAAGAAGAAATTAGCCATAACCACAGAGTGGTGTTTAGCTATTTGAACGACAAAGCTGCTGTTAAAGAATTATTTACAGTGGTAGCGCCTAAAATTGCTGCTCGTCCAGGTGGTTACACACGTATCATTAAATTAGGTATTCGTCCAGGTGACAATGCTGAAAAAGCAATGATCGAGTTAGTGGATTTCAACGAAGTGTACGGTAATTCAATAGCTACAGCTGCTGAACCTGCTAAGAAAACACGTCGTAGTAAATCAACTGCTACAGCTACTAAAAAAGCTCCAGCAAAAGCGAAAGCAGAGACGAAGGCGGAAGCTCCAGCTGAAGAGGCTGAAACTGCAACAGATTCACCTGAAACTGCTGCTGAATAATGAGTTCAACGAATTAACATATAAGGCAAGACTAACCGTCTTGCCTTTTTTTTGCGCTTTTTCGTCATTTCTTTTGATTCAGGCACAATGTTCAAAAGTTATTATGGAAAAGTAAAAAATAGTTTCTTTTTTTGCATAATAAAACAAGTACCCAAATGAGCGCACAACCAGCAATTTTAGTTCTAGCCGATGGCCATGTATTTCACGGTCAAGCCTTTGGTAAAATTGGCACTACCACCGGTGAAATTTGTTTTAATACGGGCATGACAGGTTATCAAGAGGTATTTACCGATCCTAGTTATACGGGACAAATTATTATCATGAACAATGTACACGTAGGTAACTATGGTGTAAGAAAAACCGATGTTGAAAGTAAGACGGTAAAAATTCATGGTTTAATTGGGCGCAATTTAGAAGAAAAATATAGCCGTCAATTAGCCGATGGCAATTTGAATGAATACTTAATTGAAAATAATATTGTTTCTATTGAAGGCCTTGATACTAGAGCCTTGGTAATACATGTTAGAAATTCAGGTGCCATGAACTGTATTATTTCTTCAGACAACTTAGATGTAGATGCTTTAAAAGCGCAACTAGCGAAAGTGCCTAGCATGGATGGTTTAGAATTAGCAAGTACGGTGAGTACTAAAGAAATATATGAACTAGGGGATACTAGTTCAAAAATTAAAGTATCGGTTTTAGATTTTGGGGTGAAGGAACATATATTACAATGTTTAGTAGATAGAGGAGCGCATGTAAGAGTGCATCCAGCAAAAACCGATTTTGCAACTTTAAAAGCGTTTAATCCAACAGGTTATTTTTTATCCAATGGTCCTGGAGACCCAGCCCCTATGGATTATGCCATTAAAACCATTAAAGAAGTATTAAAAGAAAAGAAACCTTTATTTGGTATTTGTTTAGGACCTCAATTACTAGCCTTAGCCAATGATATTCCTACTTTTAAAATGCACCATGGTCACCGTGGATTAAACCATCCGGTTAAAAATGTCATTACAGGCTTATGTGAAATTACGACACAGAACCATGGCTTTGGTGTAGATCCTGATGCAGTGCGTAAACATCCGAATGTTATTGTATCGCATGTAAACTTGAATGACGACTCAATAGAAGGTATTAAATTAAAAGACCGTCCTGCTTTCAGTGTACAATACCATCCTGAAGCAACACCGGGTCCGCATGATAGCAGATACTTATTCGATGATTTCGTATCTTTAATGAAGGCCAACTAATATAATAGTACAAAATAAAAACCATGCTTAATATTACCATCATCAACGGGCCTAATTTAAATTTATTGGGCAAGCGTGAACCAGGTATGTATGGTAATGAAAGTTTTGATGATTGTTTATTGCAATTAAAACAAGCTTTTCCTCAAGTCAATTTTACTTATTTTCAATCTAATGTAGAAGGAGAGATTGTGAATGCTATTCAACAATATGGGTTTAACCAAGATGGGATGATCTTAAATCCTGCTGCCTATACGCATACATCCATTGCTATTGGCGATGCGGTAGCCGCTATTAAAACGCCGGTGATAGAAGTACATATTAGTAATGTACATGCTAGAGAAGATTTCAGAAAAATATCTCATGTATCTGCTAAATCGGTGGGTTCTATTGTAGGCCTTGGTCTAAAAGGCTATGCACTTGCTACTGAGTGGTTTATAGCCAAGGCGGGCGCTATTCAATAAGTTTTCTTACTTTTATTCCGTAGTAGTATATTGCATAGTAGTATATTGCGCAGTAGTATTCTATTGTATACTAAAAAACAATTTATGCCTCCACGTTCAATTAATTATCAGAAAAAACTTTGGTGGCTTATCGGGATTTCGGTCTTTGCTAAAATATTCATTTCTTTTTTTCTAGAACTAGGGAATGATGAAGTCTATTATTATACCTATGCCTTGCAACCCGATTGGAATCATTTCGACCATCCTCCCATGGTGGGCTGGCTGATACGTATTTTTACTTTCAACTTATATTGGTTATCGGATCTAAGTATGCGCTTGGGTAGTATTGTTTGCGCTGCAGTTTCTACCATTGTTATTTTTGAATCGGGTACTTTATTAAAAAATGAAAAGGCAGGTTGGGTTGCTGCTTTATTATATACCTTATCTATTTACACAAGTATCATTGCGGGTTTATTTATCATGCCCGATAGCCCGCAGCTTTTATTTTTTACTTTAAGTATTTATGTGATGTTGAATTGGGTGATGAAGCCACATCTATTTACTTTTTTCGGATGGGTTTTATTAGGCCTGTTTATTGGGCTAGCCACACTAAGTAAAATACATGGACTTTATTTATGGGTGGGTTTTGGTTTATATATTATTTTCAATCAAGTAGAAAATTTAAAAGAAAAGAATGGCTATATCGCCATACTGGTTACTTTGTTATGCATTGTACCCATTGTGTATTGGAATTACCAGAACGATTTTATCACCTACCGCTTTCACTCTAAAAGAGTCATGCACACAGGTATTTCTTTTTCTAATTTTTTTACACAAGTGGGAGGGGAGTTTTTTTATCAAAATCCTTTAGTCTATATTGCTGTATTCATTGCTTTATTGCGTGTGAAAAAAGTAAAGTTTCAAGCAAAAAGCGCTAAAGCCATTAATTTATTACTTTGGTTAAGTCTTCCTTTACTATTTATTTTCTGGGTGGTCTCTTTATTCAACGCCACACTGCCTCATTGGACAGGACCTGCCTTTATCCCCTTATTTTTAATAGCAGGGGTCTACTGGGCTTCTTATTCTAGGAAGTTTATCCCTTTACTGCTCAAATTTGCTATTGGATTTATGATTTTACTGGTCATGGGTTTTGTAGTTCTTGTAAAATTCTATCCAAAGCAATTGGGTTCAGCGCAATTAGAAAATTTAGGGGAGTATAATCCTATTAATGATGTTTCTGGCTGGGCCTATTTTAGCGAAACATTTAAGGGCATTGTAGAAAAGGATCAAGCAGCGGGCAGCATGTCTAAGCAGGCGCCCATTGTAGTACATAAATGGTTTCCTGGAGGGCATTTGTTATTTTATACAGCACCGATAGTGAATAGAAGGGTGATTGCCATGGGTGCATTAGAAGATGTACATAAATTTGCCTGGTTGAATGAAAGCCAAGAAGAGCTCAAAATAGGGGAAGACGCCTATTGTATTATGCCTTCTAATTTACCTGCCAACCCTATAGAATTATATGGCCCTTACTTTACTAGTATTGAAAAGCCCGACACCATACCTTATATGAACAAGGGCGTTCTACTAAGAAACTTTTATGTATACAGGTTAAAAGGAGCGAAGCTTGTTCCAGCTAGTATATTAAAGCCTAAAAAAGAAGGGGTAAGTTTAAATAAATAAAGGGGAAGTCTAAATAAAGGGTAGGTCTAAACAAATAAAGGGCAGGTCTAAATAAATAAAGGAGACTAGAATAGATTGTCAAAATCTTTACGATAAGAAATACTTAAACCTTGTCTATTTCTTCTTCCCAAATTACTTCCAGTAATATCTAAGCTATTTCTATTAAATACAATGGCTCTTAATTTGCGGTCTCTCGTTAAGATAAATTCAATATTTAAATCGGGCAACCATTGAAAGGTTCCATTTTGAATACTGGTGGTATTACGTACATTGAAATCTAAGTCGCCGCCCACATTCACAATAATATTATCGTTTAAAAAGCTACGGCCTAATTTTAAATTTACTCTTTGTCTGTCTATTTTATTGGCATTAATAGCTAAGCCAGCACCTGATGGGTCAATTAAGTTCGCACTATTGTAAACAGATGACCCAATATCAAATCTTAAACTTTTATCGCCGGTTACTTTGTCTAGAATATTGGTAACCGATTTATTAATTTCCTTGGTCAATAAATTGGAGATAGTATTTATACCAATGGTAGTAACTGTATAGGCATTACTATTATTGCTATTGCTAAAGCTAACAGGGGCAAAGGAATTAAATACAATTAAAAAAGAAACTTGTTTCAGAATTTCATTGTCATCTCTTTCTAATCTAGAAATAAATTGAGAGAACTCATTGTCTGTGCTAAGAGGGTTGCCAGGAGGGAAGGTAAAACTAAATTTAATATCGGGCTGCGATAGTTTATTTCTAAGGGCTGCAATTACAAATACACTTCCGCGGTAGGTTCTCACTGCATTGCTAAAGTTAC
>CALPSK010000012.1 GCA_943326215.1 Sediminibacterium ginsengisoli
ACCATCCAATCGGCACTAGAGATATATACTTTTTCTTTTCCCTTGTTGTGGAATATCATTACACGCGCATGCTCTAAATACTGATCCACAATACTAATAGCGTTTATAGGATTTTTTGATTTCTCCATTCCTTCTTTTAGGGTAAGTATACCTCTTATAATTAAGTTTACTTTCACGCCCGTTTTCAAAGCCTTATACAAATGGTCCAATAAAATTTGATCGCTTAATGAATTAAGTTTAACAGTTATTTCAGCTGCATAGCCTTGTTTGGCAAATTTTATCTCCTCATTTATTAATTGAATAATACTACTACGCATACTAATAGGCGATATTAATAAATGTTTACTTTTTTGAATGGGCTTGCCACCTAATTGCCAATTCATTAAATAAGTAAATACCTTATTCACCTCCATTAATAAGGCTTTGTTGGCCGTTAACAAACAATGATCGGCATAAATCCTTGCCGTTTTTTCATTTAAGTTACCTGTGCTAATAAAGCCGTATTGTTGAATTTTATTGTTAACCCTTTTTTGAATGATACATATTTTGGCATGTACCTTTATATTAGGAATACCCACCAGTACCTTAACGCCTTCTTCCTCCATCATGGTTTTCCATTCTAAATTGGCTTCTTCATCAAATCTTGCTTTTAATTCTAAAAAGACAGTCACCTCTTTTCCGTTTCTAGCAGCGTTGATAAGTGCATTAATCACTTTAGAGTTACTGGCTAAACGGTAAGCAGTTATTTTTATGGAAATAACATTGTCATCCATTGCTGCTTCTCTTAACATATCAATCACAGGATCGAAGCTATGGTAAGGGAAATGCAGCATCACATCTTTTTTCAATATTACTTCAGAGACCTGGGTTTTATTTCTAAAAGCGGGATGCGGGAAGGGCTTTGGTCTTTCTTGTTTTTCTACGAGTACATCTGGAAAATCCATGAAGTGTCTGAAATTATGAATATGGCCTCCTGGAATAATACTGCTTTTACGCGTAAGATGTAATTTTTGAATTAAGTAGTCAAGTAGTTCGGCGTTCATGTCTTTGTCATACACAAAACGAACTGGCTTTCCTTTTCTTCTATTTTTGACACCCTTGGAAATTTTTTCAACAAAGTTTAATCCTACTTCTTGGTCTAGGTCAATTTCAGCGTCCTTCGTAATTTTAAATACATGGGCATCGAAATGACTAAATTTAAAATGCGAAAAGATAACGGGTAAATTAAACTTAATGATATCTTCTAATAATATAATGGCCTTTGTTCCTTTGGAAGAGGGAAGAATAACAAAGCGACCAATAGACCTAGAAGGAATTTCAATTAAGGCAAATTTTTCATGATAGGCGTTTTTTTTGTTTCTCATGACAATGGCTAAATACAAACTCTTATCACGCAAGTAGGGAAGCTCAGGTAAATTTTCGATCATCAAAGGAATAATATAGGGGCGTACTACATCGTCGAAGTAATTGCGTACAAATATTTTTTGCGTAAGGTTTAGCTTTTTATCATTAATAATAAGAACCTTTCTTTTAATAAGCTCTTTATTGATATTATTCCAAATACGGTTGAATTCACTTTGTTGTTTGAGTACTACTTTTTGAATTTCATCTAATATTAAATTCGGCGAATCTAAAATATCTATATTAAGAGATTTCTTTTTATCAATAAATTCCACCATTCTTTTTAAAGTAGCTACACGCACTCGGAAAAATTCATCTAAATTGTTCGAGAATATACCTAAGAAACGAATTCTATCTTTTAAAGTAACGCTTGGGTCATTGGCTTCTTGTAAAACACGGGCATTAAAGCTAAGCCAGCTAATGTCTCTAGGTATGTAATTGTTCTTCATCTGTATCTAAATTTCGATGTAAAATTAAGCTTTAAAATTAGCAAAGATATATTTAGTAATATTCTGGTTACAATTTGGTAATACTAAGTTAACAATACCGACATATTCAGTTTATATAAATAGTCGTTTTTTACATAAACTATAACCCATGGACAAAAGACCAATGGAGATATGTATTGTAAGCGACTTGCATTTAGGCACATTTGGTTGTCAGGCAAAAGAGATTTTAAATTACTTAAAGAGCATCAAGCCCAAAACACTTATTTTAAATGGGGACATTATAGACATTTGGCAGTTCAATAAACGCTATTTTCCAGCGAGTCACATGGCCGTGATTAAGCAAATTTTTAGCATGGCTAGTAAGGATACCAAGGTTATTTATATCACAGGCAACCACGATGAAGCCTTGCGTAAATATGCCGACTTTGAAATGGGTAATATCCAATTAACCGATAAAATTGTTTTTGAAATAAACGGTGAAAAGAATTGGGTATTCCATGGTGACGTATTTGATAGAACCACAAAAGGTGGTGCTAAAATAATAGCAAAATTGGGAGGCTATGGTTATGACTTACTTATTCTTATAAATAGCTTGGTGAATTTGAGTTTAAAATTAATGGGTAAGGAAAAAATGAGCTTGAGTAAGAGCGTGAAAAATGGGGTTAAAAAAGCAGTTTCTTGGATTAATAATTTTGAACAAACTGCAGCAGAATTAGCTATTGAAAATAATTATCAATATGTGATATGTGGGCATATTCATCAGCCACAACAACGTGTGGTAACTACTGATAAAGGAACTGTCACTTATTTAAATAGTGGAGATTGGATTGAAAATTTAACTTCCTTAGAATATTATGATAATGCTTGGACTTTATATCATTATGACCCTAAACAATTTGAAGAAGAGAAGGGAAGCAAGAAAAATAAAATTATCAATTTAAGAGAAGAGTTAAGTGTGATGACCAAGGAAGTGGCCTTTCAAGTGTCCATGTAATTAAGTTCATTCATGAAAATATTTTATGCAATACAAGGAACAGGTAATGGCCATATAAGTAGGGCAGAACAGTTATATCCCTATTTAAAAAAACATGGAGAGGTAGACTTTTTCTTGAGTGGTTCTAATGCACAATTACAAACCCCACTGCCCATTAAATATAGAAGTAATGGGATTAGTTTACATTATAAATCATCAGGCGGAATGGATTATGGAAAAATTTCAAAATCGCTAGGCTTTAATATATATAAAGAAGCCAAGGCGTTGCCCATTGAAAATTATGATGTCATTATTAACGATTTTGAATTCATTACTTCTTTGGCTTGTACTTTAAAGAAGAAAAAAAGTATTCAGTTCGGACACCAGGCTAGTTTTCAAAGTAAGTTAACACCTAGAGCCAATCACTTTAATCCTTTAGGTAATTGGGTGCTAGATAAATTTGTGAGAAGCTCGCATTATATGGGTTTGCATTTTGAATCTTATGATAATAATATATTCAATCCTATTATTAAAGAAGAGATAATTAATGCAAGTCCCGTTGACAATGGCCATATCACTGTTTATTTACCTCAGTACTCACTTTCTATTTTAAATCCTTATTTTTTCGCGCAATCAAAATTTTCTTTTGAAGTTTTTACCAAGGAAGTGAAGCAGGTTACTAAGTATAATAATATTACACTACTTCCCATTGACAATGCCAGTTTTACTCAAAGTTTAATTAGCTGCCATGGCATTATAACAGCGGGCGGTTTTGAAACACCAGCAGAAGCCATGTATTTAAAAAAGAAATTATTAAGTATACCTATATTAAACCATTTCGAACAAGAATGCAATGGAGCTGCCATGCAAAAAATGGGTGTGAAAGTGATTAAAAAAATTGACAAAAAATTTAATCAAATATTTACAGAGTGGATTCAAACAGACAATACCATTCCATTCAAATTAACCCATTCGACAGAAGAAATCGTGAATCTATTAATGCAACAAATTTCATATAATCAAGTAGCTTAATACGTAAATCACATAATCATGATATCTAAGACTGAACAAGTGGACAAAGAAAATAATGAACTAATAAATATCCATTATTAAACTAACTTGTAAGCTATCCACTAACCTACCAATATTATTTAATCCATTCATTTACACATTATGTATCTTATCCAAAACCAAAACAAAGAAACCACTGCTTACATTCAAAATATGATGATATTGGATGTGGCGCAAGAAAAAGTAATTGGCATTTTAATTGGGGATTGTTTTTTTGGTAAAAACAATAAAGTAGTGGGCAAGATATTTAACCAAACTGCTTATTTACTCAATGGTGAAATTATTGGTAAAATAGAGTTGGATAAAAGTTTTAAAAATACAGCTATTAAGAAAGCTTTAATGGCACAGGCATGGGATATTCTTATGAATATTTCAGAACACACAGGTGCTTGGATAGTAGACACTAAAAAATGGAGCAAGACCGAACTTATCAAACATTTGGAATAATTAATAATTTTTTCGAAAGCGATCTAATCATTTTTAGCAGGAAACCAAGTTCCAAATTTGGTAAGATCGACATTGCCGCCTGTTAAAATAATACCCACTTTTTTTCCTTTGAATAAATGAGCATTGCGCATGGCTGCTGCAAAAGGCACTACACAGCTTGGCTCTACAATTATTTTCATTCTTTCATAAATTAAGCGAAGCGCTGCAATAATTTCTTCTTCAGAAACAAGTAGTATATCTGTTACATGTTCTTTAATAATGCCTAAGGTTTGTTCACTAAGGGTGGTCAATAGTCCATCTGCAATGGTATTAATAAAAGGGGCTTTTTCCACTTTACCCGATTTAATACTTAATACTGCATCTGCTGCCCCTTCTGGTTCTCCGCCATATACTTTTAAACCTGGTTTAAAAAATTGGGCACCTAAACAAGTACCAGAAAGTAAACCCCCGCCGCCCACGGGTGTTATGACCACGTCTAAATCGGGGACTTCTTCTATTAATTCTTTGACACAAGTAGCTTGTCCCGTTATCACTCTATAATCATCATAAGGATGTATAAATTCAGCACCCGTTTCTGATACTACTTTATCTAAGGCTGCTTCTCTAGCTGCTTGATTGGATTCGCAAATAATTACTTCTGCCCCATAACCTCTTACTGCATCTACTTTTACCTGAGGAGAAGATTTTGGCATTACTATATAAGCTTTAATACCTAATGTTTTTGCTGCATAGGCCAAGGCTTGTGCGTGATTGCCTGAAGAATGCGTGGCAATTCCATTTTTTAATTGTGCAGGACTTAAACTTAAAGTAGCGTTCATGCCTCCTCTAATTTTAAAGGCCCCAATTTTTTGAAAGTTCTCGCACTTAAAATAAAAATCAATACCTGTTAATTCGTTAATACTTTTATTGGTAAGCACAGGTGTGCGGTGAATATAAGGTGCGATCGTTTTTGCTGCAAGCTCCACAGCTTCTTTGGTTATTTTCATTTTTCGTTTTTATATATTTTTCACTCCTCAATTTAAATAAAAAATGGGTTTAGTCACTATTTCCTTTATAAAGTTTTTGTATATTTAGAGATGAAAACTTTTTGCATTATTAATGTTTATTTAATTACTTTATTACAATATTCAACCATTTAATTACAATTAATTTTTTTAAAATCATTTTATAAATTTTACCATATGTCTTCATTGTTAACACCTCAGCAAATCGCAGCCTATCATAAAGATGGCTATATCATTGTTAAAAACTTTTGCTCTAAACAAGAAGTAGATAAAATGTATTCCACTGCTTTAGAGGATAAGGCTATGGAGAAAAATGCCTTGGATTTAAACGATCAAACAGGGAAGAAAACCAGGCTCTCTTTATGGTTTACACCAGGAAGCGATGTTTTCGGTTATTTAACTAGAAGTGAAAAAATGGTGGATTCGGTGGCCAATTTATTGGACAGTGATGCGCCGGTATGTCATTTTCATTCCAAACTCATGCAAAAAGAACCTAAAGTGGGAGGTGCTTGGGAATGGCATCAAGATTATGGCTACTGGTATAAGAACCAGTTTATGTTTCCCGACCAGCTGGTAAGTGTAATGATTGCACTTACTCCAGCCAACAAAGAAAACGGATGTATTCAAGTCATAAAAGGCTCTCATAAATTGGGTAGAGTGAACCATGGTTTTGCAGGAGAACAAGTGGGTGCAGACCAAACAATGGTAGACAATGCATTGAAAACCATGGAATTAGTCTATGTTGAAATTGAACCAGGGGATGCCCTTTTCTTCCATAGTAATATACTACACCGCTCTGAAGCCAACTTATCCAATAGCCCAAGATGGTCCATTATTTCATGCTATAGCGCCCAGTCCAATTTAGCTTATAATGAAACCTCATCATCCTGGCATACGCCTATTGAAAAAGTACCTAATGAGGCCCTTTTAAATTGGGAATCTAGCTCCCTTTCGGCCGCCGACTTTCTTAAAAAAGAGAACGATCCTGCTCTAAAATAAGCAAGACTAGTTCGGTAATTTCTCCTCTATTTTGCAGTTAAATTATTGTAAATCATATACTTACATAGTAATCATATAAAATTGTGTAATTTTTTGACCTAAAAAAGGCTTAAATCCTTGTCATTTGTTAATATTTTATTAAATTTGGCATACGAGTTATATACTAGACATGTTCAGTTTAACAAAAATCAAATAAAGTATGAGAAAAAAAATCTTATGGAGTCTACTTGCATCGTGCCTATTTATAGGAACTGCATTAGCCCAAAACCTTACCATCACTGGTAAAGTAATTGATGAAAAAGGAGATCCAATATCTGGAGCTTCTGTTCAAGTAAAAGGTACAAGAGTCGGTGCAACAGTTAACCCTGATGGATCGTTCACAGTGAAAGCAGCTAATGGCGCTTCATTAGTCGTATCTGCACTTGGATATGAATCAAAAACTGTAGCTGCTGCTGCAAACGTATCTGTAACATTAGCTACTGATGTGAAATCATTATCAGAGGTAGTTGTAACAGGTTCTGGTGTAGCAACAAGTAAAAGAAAATTAGGTATCTCTGTAGAGTCAATTACTGCAGACAAATTACCTGCTGCTCCTTCAGCATCTATCGACCAAGCATTGGTTGGTAAAATTCCAGGAGCTTCTATTTCTTCTATCTCTGGTAACCCAGGTGATCCAGTAAACATTATCTTAAGAGGTATTAACACTGTACAAGGTGGTACTAAGCCAATGATCTTATTAGATGGTTTAGAACTTCGTTCTGCAGATCTTCAATCATTAGATTTGAGTAACGTAGAAAGAGTCGAGGTAGTACAAGGTGCTGCATCTGCTTCTATTTATGGTGCGCAAGGTGCGAATGGTGTTATCCAAATTTTTTCTAAAAAAGGTAAAAGAGGTGCTACTCAAATTAACGTTTCTTCTAGCTATGCTGTGAATGAATTGTTGAACATAGGTAACTTCAATAAATCTAAATTACACCCTTACTTAACAAATGCTGCTGGTGAATTAATTTCAACAGACGGTACTTTAGTTACGGTTGACCCTATTTGGGGTGTGGGTGGTAGCAAATCTTCTAAAAGTATTGCTTACGTATATGGTGGAGCTGCTCGTTATGGTTTATTGAATCCAAATAACATAAACAAATCGCCTTATACTGCATCTGTGCCTTGGTACGATCATTTCAAACAAGTGTTTCAACAAGGAAATACAATGAATAATTCATTGAATATTTCTGGTGCTTCTGATAAATCAGATTATGCTTTATCAGTTTCTAATAACAAAACCAACACGTCTATTATGACAGATGTGAATGGTTATTTAGAGCGTACGAACTTAACTGCAAATATTGGTACTGAATTATTCAAGAATTTCAGAATTCGTTCTACTACTCAATTAGTTTACCAAAAAAACAACATGGCACCAGGTCTTGGATTTGGTTCTGGTGGAACAGATGGTAACTCTTTAGGTTCTAACGGACAAGTATATTCTTTCTTGAATACTTCACCTTTCTTCGATTTAAAAGCAATTGATCCAGTAACTGGTCAAAGACCGGCTAACCAATATGCACGTTTCTTAAGTGTAAATGGTTATAACCCTTTCTATCAAGCAACTCAATCAAATGCACTTCAAAACAAAATTGATGTAATTCAAAGTTTTGAAGCTACTTATAAAGTGAACAAGTTTGTTGACATCAAATCACAATATGGTATAAACTATAGATCAAGTAATGACTATGTAGTATATCCTAACCAATCTGAACAAGAAAACGGAACTTTCTGGGAATATTGGGCAGGTGGTGGAAACGATAACACAGGTCAAATTACTAGCTATGATTATACTAGTACTTTCAAAAACTTTTTAACGTCTGTAAACATTAAAACAGATTTTGAAAAAGACTTTGGTTTCAAAATTCCTTTGACCACTAACACTCAATTAGGTTTTGACCATAGAAAACAAAATCAAAAATATGTAGGCATGTATGGTAACTCTTTACCATTAGATCCTCCTATTAATTTCCTTTCTACTCAAACTCAGGCAATCAATACCGACTATAGAATACCTTTTGTTACCTATGGTTTCTTGGTGAATCAAAAGTTTGAATATAACAATTATATAGGTTTAACAGCTGGTGTAAGAACTGACTACTCATCAACATTTGGAGCAGGTACTGAACCATTTACTTTCCCTCATGCCGATCTTTTCTACTTACCATCTCAACTAGATTGGTGGAAAGGTAAATTACAAGATATCGTTCCTTTCTTCAAGTTAAGAGCTGCTTATGGCGAGGCGGGTATCCAACCAGGTGCCTTCGACCGTTACCCTATTTTGAATCAACAAGCCATTGCTAGCAATGTTACTTATGCGTTCTCTAATCCTTCAAGAAACCCTAACTTAAATGTAGAGGTTTCAAAAGAGACGGAATTAGGTACAGACTTCACTATTAATACAAATAGCAATTCAAATTGGTTAAAGTCAATCAACGGATCATTCACTTATTGGCAAAGAAGTTCTGCAAATGTTATTTATAGCATTGCAGTTCCTTTATCAACTGGTGCAAGTGGTATTTTAGATAACGCTATTGACATGAGTTCACATGGTACTCAGTTCTCATTAAATATGCCAATTTTCTCTTCTAAGGACTTAAGCTATGATTTAACTGTTAACTACGGAACGCAAGTTTCTATGATAGATGCCATTAAAGGTGGAGCAACTATTCCTTTGACTTCTTATGCTGGTTCTACGAACGTAGTATTAATAGGTGGTATGCCAATTGGACAAATTTATGCTTACCCTACAATTAGAAGCTTAGATCAAAAACGTACTGATGGAACTTCTTACTTTACAGATGCTGAAAAAGCTTCTGGGAAATGGGAAGTTGTTAAAGATCCAGTTTACGGCGGCAATGTAGTAGTTGATACTGCTACTAAAGGCGCTATGATAGGTTCTGAGCAATTACCATTAGGAGATCCTAGTCCTAAGTTCACAATGAACTTTATTAATAACATCACTTATAAAAATTTCATCAACTTGAATTTCCAATTTGATTGGATCAATGGTGCTCATTTATATAACCAAACTAAAGAGTGGATGTACCGTGATGGTATTCACCGTGACTTCGATATGCCAGTAACTATTAACGGAAAAACAGCGGCTTTCACAGCCTACCATGGTAGTTTCTACTATTCATTATGGGGTTCAGATCGCGGTGTAGGTAACAACGTAACTAAAGACTACTTCTTAGAAGATGCTTCTTTCGTAAGATTAAGAAACGTTTCTTTAAGTGTTGATTTAGCGAAGATGGATACCTTCAAGAAATTTAAAAAACTACAATTAGTATTTACAGGACGTAATATCATGACTTGGACTAAGTATACTGGTATGGATCCTGAGATTAGTTCTGGTACTGTTAACTCTTCTTTCGATAGAGGAATTGACCACAGTACTATGCCCAATACTAAATCATATCAAATTGGTTTTAACATAGGTTTCTAATCCAAAAAATTTAAAAAATAATAGTCATGAATAAAATAAAAATACTTTACTTAGGCTTTTTCGCAGCGCTAGTCATGTTTTCGACTAGCTGTCAAAAAGATTTAGAAGTTGGTAATCCAAATTCACCAACATTGTCTGGTAACGTTACCGAAGAGAATGGCTTGACAAAGCTAGCTCAAGGCGGTATCTATTTAAATGGTTTAAACTATGGTAATGGATGGCTAGGTGATAGCTACTTCTCTTTACCAAGAGGTTACCATGAGTTAATGGGAGATATTATTGGTGGTGGTGAAGGTTCTAACAACCAAATCACAACTATCCCTGCTCCACAGTCTATCAAATTAAGTGCTACTGTAACATTAGACAATCCTTCTCCCAACCCAGCCATTATCCGTGCTTATAATTCAAGAGCGGCTTCTGCACAAGGTAATAATGCCTTAATGTATGAGTGGATGAGTATGTATGCAATGCAACAAGCTTGTAATAACGTTATCGCTTTAGCTGATAAGGTTACTTACACTGGCGATAAAGCAACAAAAATTGCTACTATTAAAGCTTGGTCCTATTTCTGGAAAGGATGGGCTTATGCTCAAATTGGAACATTATACTATGCTGGTATTATTACAGATACAGCTGGTAAAACAAGTGGTAACTATGTATCTCATGATGCCGTTGTTGCTCGTTCTAATTATTACTACGATTTAGCTATTACTACTTTAGGGTCTGCTTCTAATACATCTGACTACACAACTATTTTAGGAAAATTAATTCCTTCATCTAGTCAAGTAGGCAATGGTCAATTAATGACTAAGGATATGTGGGTTAGAAACA